>CAWUTK010000238.1:0-21158 GCA_963924785.1 uncultured Opitutales bacterium | reverse complement strand
GCGTCGCCATCAACCTCTTATTCTGAATTATTTCAAAGCTAAAAAGCAGTTTTCGAGTGGTGTAGTTGAAGGGTTAAACCGAAAAGTAAATCTGACTACCAGAAAAGCCTATGGTTTTAAGACCTTCAAAAACCTTGAGATTGCACTGTATCATACGATGGGAGAGTTGCCTGAGCCCAAATCTACCCACTGTTTTTTTTGAAGAGGCAAAGTTTATTAATAGTTGTTGCCGCGGTTGGCGCAAGGAAGGCCAGAGTTAAAATGGATCGTAGAGAATCAATAAAGAAGAAGGGTTGAGCATGGATCACGGAGCACACAGCATGCCTGAAGGCATGCAGATGATACACATCATGGATGGTGTGCCGGTATGGCTTGGGATCGTTGGCATTGCATTAATAATTATCGTTTCACATGCGTTGATACATTTTAAAAGCAAGAAGCCTGAATCGAAAACTTATACGAGAATAAGTATGTTTAAGTTCAAGCCTTTTAAGTGGCTTGTTCATCAATCTTATTTTCCGATAATGGCTCAATCAATTTCGTTGCTGCTATTGATATTAGTCGTTTCTGCAGGTTTGTGGGGAAATCAAAAAACAAATATTGCTCCTGTGATTACATGGACTTGGTGGTGGGTGTTGCTGATCTTTTTCACGCTAGGTTTTGGAAAGTTGTTTTGTATGGTTTGCCCATGGGAAGCATTATCGTCACTGGTTACTGCTCTATATCTTAAAACACGTGTAAAAAAGTTAGGCTTTGAAAAAGCTTGGCCAAAGTGGGCAAGAAATATTTTCCCTGCAATTGGTTTTTTTATATTACTTACTTGGTTTGAACTGCGAAATCCTGTAACACGATCACCTTCTACAACAGCAAGTTTGTCTTAGGTAATGATGGGGATGGCGGTCTTATCAGCTATTTATTTTGAAAAGCGTTCATTTTGTCGATATGGCTGTTTGGTAGGGCGAATTAGTGGACTTTATGCCTTATTTAGCCCTGTTGAGTTGCGAGCTGTTTCGCATGACGTTTGTGCAATTTGTACGGGCAAAGAATGTTATACGGGAACGGAGACAACCACCGCTTGCCCAACTTCATTGTTCCCTTCGAAGTTAGAGGAGAATACTTACTGCACTCTTTGCACGGAGTGTGTTCGATCTTGTCCGCATGATAATTTAGAAATAAATTTTAGGCCTTTGGCTAAAGATTTATTTCAGAAATTAAAATTTCAATGGGATGAGGCTGTTCTTGCGATCATACTGCTCTCGTTAACGAGTTTTCATGGATTAACAATGACACCACAGTGGTGGGAGATGAATAAATTTTTAAGAGTAGAAACCGGTTTAGGGCCGAATACAATTTTTACTTTATTGATGTTTTTAATGTTAGTGCTTCCGGTCATTTTATTCTGGGTTGGAGCAAAAGCGGAAAAGGTGTTGTCTCGTGATAATAATATTACTGCGGCGGAAATATTTAAAGCTTTTGCTTATTCTTTAATACCAATTGCACTGTTCTATCACGTGGCTCATAATTGTATGTATTTCTTTATGGAGGCACCAATGATCATTCCGTTGTTAAGTGATCCTTTTGGCTGGGGCTGGGATTTGTTTGGAACTGCTCATAAATATTATGGACCTTTGTTATCGCTGAAAACAACGTGGTATGTGCAAGTGGTTTGCATTGTAATTGGACATATTTATGGAGTCCTTTTAGCAGATAGATATGCGAAACGCTTATTCAAGGATCCTAAGAGGGCTTTTATAAGTTTAACACCATTGATTCTTACCATGATTTTATATTCTGGGTTTAGTGTTTGGCTCGTGATGCAACCTATGGAAATGAGAACAGGAATGTAATATGGCAGAGAATATTTCAAGAAGGCAGTTTTTTAAACTTAACCCTTTCGATGCTCTACGCTCTATTACTAAAAAAGAACCTGATGGGCCGGTTAAAGAAAAAACATTTTATAGACCACCCGGAGCTTGCTCAAATGAAGATGATTTTTTATCTAAGTGTGAAAGGTGTCATAAGTGTGCAGACGCTTGCCCGCACGATGTTATTTTCTCACTAGGGCCAATCGAGGGTAAAAGAGAAGGCACACCAGCGTTAGATCCGAGTGGTAAACCATGTCAGTGGTGTAAGGATATGGATTGTATTAATGCCTGCCCTTCGGGTGCATTATCATTTAATGACGATGGCGGAATTAATCGAATCGGCAGCGTAATGCTTAATTTGGATGATTGTTTGAATACTCACGGTATTTTATGCGATACTTGTGTGAGTTTTTGTCCGCCGTCCGTTAAGGCACTAAAAAGCGATGGGAGGGCACCTGTTCTAGATCCTGAAAAATGTGTGGGATGTGGTTTGTGTGTTTATTACTGCGAATCGGAGCGAGTGGCCATAAAGATTATAAAATTTTAATTTGAGTGAGAAATTAGAATTAAATGCTAGTTTATCTCGATTGACAGTATGACTTGCTCTATCAAGTATAAGGACTACGCAATAAGCAAAAGTTAAGCGTTTGGTTCAATAATAGAAAAATTTAGAAGTTATGGAAAAAGTATATGAGATAGGTGGTAAAAAATTTGCACTTGATGAAGATAAGGCAGTTAGGGCTTTTGAGGATAAGAGGGTTATTAATGGTACTCAGACAATGTATTTTAATATATTACCGTTAAAGTATCAATGGGCCTATGAATTATACAAAACCATGAAGGCGAATCATTGGGAGCCTGAAGAAATTTCATTGCAGAAAGATAATGATCATTGGCTCGATCATGGAGGATTTATAAATGATGCAGACAGATCGATTGTAAAAATGGCGGTTGCCTATTTTTTGTCGTCAGAGGATGTTTTGGGGGAGAGTCATTTGCTTGGATTTCGCGCGGCAGTAACTGCTCCTGAATTAAAATTAGTCTTAGGTCGTCATGCCCATGAGGAAAATATTCATTCAGATGGCCTTGTTTATTTATTGAATGCTTTTGCAATAAATGGGCATTTGATTGAGGCAGATTTTAAAAATTTGAAGAGTACTCAGCAGAAGACAGCTTTCGTAAACGCTAATGAATCTGTGCCTGATTCCGATGCCGATTTCACACAATTATTGGTTAAGCAACAGTTGGCTAAGAACATATTCTTTTTCGGGCAATGTGTACAGGGAATACAGTTTTATGGTCTATTTGCCTTAATATTTTCATTGGGACGAAATAATAAGTTTTTAGGCTTATGTCAGATATTCAAAAATAAAATTCGCGATGAAGCTTGTAATATAAAAATTTTAAAGAATTTACTGAGTAGTTTAGTTGAAGAAAATCCTGAAATATGGACACCGGCTTTTAAATCTGAATTAGTCAAGTTGATGAAAGAAGCGAGGGATATAGAAAAAGATTTTGTACGCGAAATTTTTGCATCTAATGATTTCGACTTGAATTTAGATTCAGTAGAGGCATATATTGACTTTACAGCAGATGCCAGACTCGAGGATGCAGGCTTAGAGACTCTTCTAGATGGATCAAGTAATCCATTACCTTGGTTAGGTGAGTTAATGGAATTGCAACGAGAAGGTGTTGAATTAGAAAATGTAGGTTCCTTAAATCAGACAAATGTTAATGATGACGATTTGTAGATTTTATGGATTATCGAAATTAAAAATAAAATAATGGAGTAGCCCATGGTCGCGGAAAGAATCAAGCCGACTGGGACAGAAGTGTTTTTCGGCGATGAAGAAATCATTTTCAGTAAGACGAACCTGAAAGGACATATTGCGTACTGCAACAATGTATTTCTTGAAGTTGCGGGTTATGAAGAAGAGGACGTGTAGGGGCAACCGCACAATGTAATTCGTCATCCTGATATGCTGGCTTGTGTATTTCAGTTGCTTTGGGACATTCGATTTGCGGAAAATGAGGCGAATACGCTAGAGGGGTTAACGAGTCAATTAAGTGAAAAGCCAAAAGAAATAGAATAGGATTAAAAATATTTTTGAGGCTATTACTCGTAGTAAATGTTAATGGCTTGTTTGCCTTACACGCGACCAGAGGAAAATTTAAATCAAGGACAGATAGAGAAGTATTAATGTCATTAAGTTCTATCAGTTGGTTAGTCATCGAATGATTGAATTTTATTAGAAAAAATCCAACAAAAATAAAAATCAACATGATGAACTATCAAAATAAAAATCTTCCTGAAGGTGCAGTTAAAGTGGGGTCAACTCCAAGTATGAACCAAGATACTGTTGTAAAGGGTATACTCAAAAATCATTTAGCCCCAAAGGGTAAATATGGCTATATCGTTGTTGAGAGTGGTTCCCTTCAATTTGTTTGGGAAGACGAAGAAGGGGTTCTTGATGCAGACGAGAATAACCCAATCGTTATTTATCCAGAACGTTATCATCATGTTAGGATTGAAGGTAATGTTGAATTTCGGGTAGAATTCTACGAAGTAGATGAAGCAGGAGTTGATGAAGTAAATCAGACCGGCAATCGTCCAGGGCAGAGATTTTTATAAGATCTATTTAAATAACAAGAATATAAAAAGAGGAAGAGAATTATGATTTCTATAGACAAACTTAGTGTTACCCATGGTTTTTCAATTGGCATAGAAAGAGTGGGAACAGAATTTTACTTATCTTTAAAAGCCGTAAGAACGCTGACTCATGAAGATTATTTGAAAATTACGCCGATGATTGATTCAGCGTTAGGAAGTGTTACGGACCCTAAGGTTAAAGTGTTTGTTGATGGCTCAGAATTAGAAGGCTGGGAGTTGAGAGTCGCGTGGGATGATCTAAAACTGGGTTTAAGGCATGGAGGTGAATTTGAGAAAATCGCGATCTTTGGAAATAAAAAGTGGCAAGAGTATGCTGCCAAAATCGCCTCTTGGTTCGTGTCAGGTGATTCTAAGTTTTTTGATAACAAAGAGGATGCGTTAAATTGGCTGGAGGCTTAAACACTGTTTAACTTTTATGTGCCGCTTAATTGACACAATAGTTATCGGTTATTCTATTTCCTGAATAGCGATTTTATTAATATCTGTGTTTCCTAGATTTAGGAGATTTGCATAGTTTAATTGCTCTGGTCTTTTCAATGGTTTAAATCCTGCATTTTTTCTTTCGGTATTAATAATGTTAACTGCGATTGAATCGATCGCGACCATGTCTTCAGAGAGTAATAATTGAGGGAGGCTCCTCGTATAACGCGAGTTAAAATTGGGGCCACCGATGAATTGGAATTTTTCTAAACTGACGAGGGTGAAGCGATGGTTTTCTTGTAGTTCTGGAATTGCGGCAATTTCGGAAGCAGCGGCTTGGCCTGAAGCGGTATTGTTCAGAAACCGTTGGTTGTTAGTAATCCCCCAAAGTGAACTATTAATAAGGGCACCATTTAATCGTAATTTATGATGATCGGTGATAACGGGTAAATTTATCCAGAAATCGATGTTCTGAATTAGAGGCATTGCTAATAAGCTTCTTCGACTTTGATCAAATGTATTATTATCTTTTGTCTGGAGCCTCTCTGGCGCGGAGAAATACAACGCATTGGATTTATGGGGTGGAAGCGGACTTTCATAAAACCAATCGTCATCGTAGTATTCATTGGATCTTGAGTGAATGATAGGTGAACCGTAAAAGGAATTTCCTCCGATGCTGAGTGGTGGTAAAAATCCTGCTTTACGAATCGCTTGTTCATCTTGGTCAATCAGGAATATGTTTTGAATTTCATATCCTCTTTTAACTAATGAATTTTGAATGGCTCGAACTAGATTTTTTGAAGTGGTTAAGCCTTCCCCTGAATGAGTATCTATTTTTAAAGCAACTCGACCTGTTTTTGTTGGAGCGATTGAGTTTTGAGTTTTGTTTTCGTAGGCGCTAAACAGTAATTCAACATTTTTTTTGTATTCTAGGAGCTGAAAATCATGAAGCTCTGTTTTCCAAATAGTGGATTGTTTGCTTTCTGCTGCATGAACTTTTTGCGGGGTAAATACACTGAAAATAAATGACAAAAAGAAGAAACCGAAAAAGAGGTTCTTTTTTATATCGTTGATCTGCTTCATTTTAGGAGAAAGTTGTTGAGAATAGCTATAGATTATTAAATGATGTTTATTCTTATTTAATGAAAAAACAATCATATAGCGGATTAATTTGGATTCTTTGTTTACTGCTGGCAATACTGTCGGTTGGTTGCCAAAAAGCCAAAGAGGAAAAAATAGACCTACGTATAAGTCTGTCTGAGGTGACTGCTTTGATAAAAGAAGGGAATTATGAGCAGGCTATTTCCGTTTTGGAAAAAGTGGATAATGACTATCCGGAACGTTATGACGTAATGAAATTGTTTGCAGTCAGTTATCAGCGTAATGGCCAGTTTTCTGAAGCGGCTTTTTGGTTTTCTATGTTGGCTTCCGTTGATGCGACTCAACGGAATTTATTTGAAAATGCGGCCACTAATTATATTCGAAGCGGAGATCTTGTGGCTGGGCAAGAGTCTTATTCTAAGTTATTAAAAGAGGATCCTGGCAATGGAAAGATTTGGATTGAGTTGGCGAGGATTTTGGAAAAGCGTCAATTGAACAAGCAGGCCCTGAATACTTATTTGAGAGGTGTTAAGTTGCTGTCGACTGAATTCACCAGTGATCAGGCGATTGAGTTAGGGAGTTTATTTATGAGTGTCGGCAGTTATGCTCAGGCTGAAGTGAGGTTTAAACAAGCACTGAAGGATAAGGAGGGTGATACGTTGCCTGCTTATATCGGCCTTTTGAAACTGTATAGTAAAAAGAAAGATTGGCAGGAGGTTGAGCCGTTAATTGAGGAATTAGAAAAGCAATATCCTAGTATTACTAAAACCTCTGTACTTGTTTCGATTAAAGAAAATTTGAGGCTTTTTAAGGAAGAACTGGAACAGGAGCGTTTGGCAGCAGAAAAGAAAACAGAGGAGTTAGTCCGCATGGCTGAAGTGGAAGAGCACCAATTGCAGGAAGACAAACGCGAACTTGAGCAAATGGCATTGAAAAACGGCATTTCCATGCCGGTTGGATATCAATCTGAAATACCTGATGACAAGGAGGTCGAAAATAAAAGAGAAAGTGAAAAAGAATCCCCAGTTAAGACAAACTATACGACTTATAAGCCAATCCGTATGAAAAAGCTACCTCCGGTTGAAATTATGGATTCAGATATCAATATTGATGAAGATGCCATTACTATTATTGCTGATAGGGTTATTTTAGATGAGCCTGAAAATGTGGCTTTAGAGGAAGACGCTATTGACCCAGCGGTTTACGATAGGGTTATTTTAGATGAACCTGTAACTCCTTTGCCTGAAGCAAGGGAGAATTATTTTGAAATAGGGAAGACATTATTACTGGCTCGTGATTACACCCAAGCAGTCGGCGTTTTTTGGAAAGCGATTAATGAAAATGCTGAAAATGCAGTATTGTGGTATCACTTGTTTACGACTTACAAATTGTTGGATGAGGGTGAGAATGCAGAAATGACCATTTTGGAAGCGATGAGATTGGATTCCAAAAATGAGAGTTATCTTATCGATTATTTGAAAATTATTCGAAAACTTCATCCTGCTCCTTACTTCATGGAGGAACTAGTTCGGGCTAATAAGAAATTTCCGAATAACCCAACGATTCTCCTGTCTTTAGCTAAAGCCTTTAATTCTATTCAGAAGAAACCGGGAACGGCGATTTTAGCCTATAAGGAGTTTCTTCGACTTTACCCAAAGCATCCCTTGAGACCAAATGTAGAAGCAGCGATCGCTTCATTGGGTGGTCGATAAGGAGATATTACTGTTATCAATTAAAGAAAAAATTATGAACCCTATTGAAATATTAAAAAAGTATGTTAGTTATCCAAGCGTATCCACCGATCCTGCCTTTAAGGAAGGTATGGTTGGTTCTCGGAATTACGTTATGGAGTTGCTAAAAGAAATTGGCTTTGACGTTAAGTTGGTTGATACGCCACTGCATCCAATCGTTCTTGGGCAAAGAGGTGGAGAAAAGGATTGGCCACATATTGTTATTTATGGGCATTATGATGTTCAACCTGCAGATCCCTATGAATTGTGGGATAATCCTCCGTTTGAGGCAGAGGTTAAGGATGGGCGTATTTATGCAAGGGGTTCGGCTGATAATAAGGGGCCTCAAGTGGTTCATATTTGTGCGTTGGCGAAACTGTTAAAACGTCGCCCCGATTTACCGCTACGAATTACTTATTTAATTGAAGGAGAAGAGGAAATTGGAAGCCCTAGTTTTCTTGGTTTTTTAGATGAATACAAACAGTTACTGAGCGAAGCCGATATGGTGTTGGTCTCTGATACGGGTATTCCTACTCCAGATCAAATTGTTATCACGACAGGTTTGAGGGGATTAGTTGATTTAGAGGTGGAGTTAACTGGACCAAATAAAGATTTGCATTCAGGCATTCATGGCGGTGCTGTTTTGAATCCAATAAAAGCGATAGCTGATTTATGTTCTTCGTTACATACCGAAGACGGGAAAGTGAATTTACCCGGTTTCTACGATGGAATTGAAGGAGTTCAGGACTGGGAAAGAGAAGAGTTGAAGAAATTTCCTTTGACCGAAGAAGGATATAAGGAGTTTTTGGGCGTGAAAGGACTTTATGGCGATAAAGATTTTACCCCCCTCGAAGCATTGAAAATTCGGCCTACATTAGAATTTAATGGTATCGGAGGCGGTTACCAGGGTGAAGGTGTGAAAACGGTCATTCCTTCTAAAGCGTTCGTGAAAATCACTTGCCGTTTAGTTGCAGGGCAAGATCCTGCTCAAATTGTGAAATTGTTGAAAGATACTCTATTGAAACGTGTTCCCAAGGAAGTTACGATTAAATTTAAAGGTGAAGGAAGCGGTCATCCTTATGGAGTTGTTCCTCCTGGTCGCTCAAACACGCCTGCAGATCAGTCGCCTGTCTTAGCCGAAGCTTTTTTGTCTGCCGAAAAACATATTGAAAAGATATTCGGTAAAGCTCCGCTATATATAAGGGAAGGCGGAAGTGTCCCGATCATTGCTGATTTGAAAACTGTTACAGGTTTAGATTCGTTGTTGATTGGATTGTTTTTACCGGAAGATAATTTACATGCGCCGAATGAAAGTTTTCATTTAGGGGTAATGGAAAAAGCGATAGAGGCGTTTGAGGGAATAATAGAAGACATTGCTGATAAATAACTATAAATTATGAATAAACAGGTTTTAATTTCTATTTTCTTGTGCTTGAGTTTCTTGTCGGCTTGTTCCGGTTCTTCAGGGCAGGTTCATACGTTCGATGTCTATGATGGGCTTCTAAAAAAACATGTTAGTTATAGAGATGTAAAAGGAGACAAATATGCAGTTGTTGATTATAACACTTGGGGAAAAGACGGTAAGTCGATAGAGGCCTTACAGTTATTACTGACATCTCATCCCGAAAGTTTAAGCGGTATTGAGAAAATGGTGTTTTGGATCAATGCGTATAATCTATTGACCATAGATCTTATTGTAAAAAACAATGAAACTAAAAGTATTAATAATTTAAAGAAGTGGGGGAGAAGTCCATGGAAGTCTCATTCATGGAAAATAGGGGGTAAGTCCTACACGCTAGATGAAGTTGAACATAAGATTTTGAGGCAGATGGGGGATCCTCGAATTCATTTCGCAATTGTGTGCGCCTCGATGTCCTGTCCGGATTTGAGAGCAGAAGCTTATTCTGTGGTTAAGTTAGAGTCTCAATTGGATGATCAAACCCGGACCTTTCTAAATAATAAATCTAAAGGTTTTCTTAAGACAGCTAAAGGCTTGAAGGTATCTGAAATCTTTAATTGGTTTGGCGGAGATTTTGGAGGAAAAGAAGGGGTTGTTAAATTTGTTGAAAAATATCAAGGCTCATTGAATGGAAATAAAATCACTTATTTTGAGTATGATTGGGGATTAAACGGAGTTTAAAAATGAAAACTTATGAGGCGTTAACAAAACATTATCGTGAGGTTAATTCGATTAATGAAACTCTTTCTCTTTTAACTTGGGATGAACAAGTCAATCTTCCTTTCGAGGCGGCTTCACAGCGGGCAGAATCGCTAGAGGTTTTGTCGGGCATTAAGCATAAGAAGTTTACTGAAGAAAAAGTCGGAGAATGGTTGAATGAATGCCTTCAGAATACTGCTGAATTGAGTTCTGATGAGCAGGTTAATCTTAAGGAAATGAAACGAACTTATGATCGTGCGGTTAAAATACCCGCTAAGTTTGTGGCTAAAAAAGCAAAGTTATCGAGTGAAGCTTATCACGCATGGGTTGATGCGAGAAAGCAGTCTGATTTTGCCTCTTATGCGCCTTTTTTGAAATCCCACTTAGCTATGGCTAAAGAGGAAGCTCAGTTTGTTGGCTTTTCGGATGCCTATGATTATGCGATTGATTTACATGACCCTGGGTTAAGTGCAGATTTCATTGAATTATTATTTGTTCCTTTGCAAAAGGGGATACTTCCCATACTGCAACAGATTCTTGATTCACCAATAAAAGTAGATGTTGGAATATTGAAAGGATTTTCTGTTGTTGATCAGGAAGTGTTTTTGAAAAAGGTAATCAGTAAGCTTGGGTTTGATTTTAATAGAGGCAGGATTGATTCTGCTGTGCACCCTTTTTGTTCAGGTTCGTTGAATGATGTTCGTTTAACAACGCGATATGATGAAAATAATCCTTTGGATTCATTGTTTAGCTCTATACATGAAGCCGGCCATGGTATTTATGAACAAGGTTTACCTTTGAGTTATAAAGGCACTCCAATGGCTGAGGCTGTTGGAATGGCGGTGCATGAATCTCAGAGTCGAATTTGGGAAAATCAGGTGGCGAGAAGTCGTGGGTTTTGGAAATATTGGGAAAAAGAATTAAGGAAACAATTCCCTCAACAACTGAAATCAGTTGCTTCTGAGGATTTGTATTTGGCAATTAATGCGGTCGGTATAAATCCGATTCGGGTAGATTCAGATGAGGTGACTTACAATTTGCATATTATTTTACGATTCACATTAGAGAAAGCCCTTTTTGCGGGAGACCTTAAAGTTGAAGATCTCCCGCATGAGTGGAATCGTTTAACGAAAGAACTTTTAGGCATTACACCAAAAAATGATGCGGAAGGTGTGCTTCAAGATGTTCATTGGTCAGATGGGGCCTTTGGTTATTTTCCGAGTTATTGTTTAGGGAATATGTTTGCTGCACAACTTTGGGAGACTGTAAATGATAGGAATCCTCAATTAGAACTAGAATTTTCTCAGGGTAGTTTTTTGAGTATGTTTACTTGGCTTCGAACGAATATTCATGAGGAAGGAAAACGTTTAACGACAGAAGCTTTATGCGAAAAAGCCACTGGCAAAAAACTTTCACCGGTGGCTCTTTTAAAGTATTTAGAACAGAGATATTTACCTCTGTATCGATAGTTTGGTGTTATTGACCAAGAACATCGGCTTTTGTTGAAATTGCAATTGCCGCCGCTTCACCGATTTCCGCTTCCGGCACTCCTAGCTCTGTAAGCGTAGCGCCAAGATTTTCGATCACTGCATCAAAGTGTGATTCGTTTAAACCTTTTTCACTAACCAGTTTTTCATGGGCAGCTTTCATTCCTCGACCACTGTAGTTAGCTGGTCCACCAAAAGCATAGGTCAGGAATTTTCTTTGGTGATCTTTTTGTTTAACCATGTCGGTATCATCAAAAAAGTGTTTAATGCGATCATCAGCTAATACTTTTTCATAAAATAGGTCAACCGGCAGCAGTTACGGCAGCTTCGCCGCCAATACGTTCATATAGGTTATTCATAGTTATTGTGTATGCTTTTAGGTTATTAGGATTGTTTGAATGTAGAATTCGCGATTAGAGTAAAAAGTAAGGGTTAATTGTTGAATTAATTAAAGATAATCAATTCTTTTATAATTGCCAATAGAAAATATTAATTATGCGTTATGACAGCTAAGGAAAAAGCCCTTCATTTTATCGAAAAAGAAACCGCGTTCCATTTGGGCGATTTAGTCACAGAGCAGTCCCATCCCTTGACAGCTGATTTATCGGAAGTTATTAGGGATAGTTTGGATGGGGGAATACTATCTATATTAGAGGTAGATAATGATATTATTTCTATGGCAAAGGCTGTGTTTGATAGTGATGAATATTTGAAGCTCCAATCCAGTCTGCTGAAGAGCTTAAGAGCTGGAAATAATATTTATTTTACTGGATGTGGGGCGACTGGAAGGTTAAGTATTTTGTTGGAATCATTGTGGAGAAAGTCTTGGAAAGATCTTCGATCTGGCCATGAAGTTATTCGAACGAAAGTGCCTGATTTCGGAAATCGGGCATTTAGTGTAATGGCTGGAGGGGATTTTGCATTGATCAAGTCGGTTGAAGGATTTGAGGATTTCACTGATTTCGGAAAGCATCAAATTGAAGACCTTGGCTTAACAAAAGGAGATACTGTTATTGCGATAACGGAGGGAGGAGAAACTTCTTTTGTCATAGGCACTGCTTGGAGTGGAGTAGCGCATGAGGCAGATGTTTACTTTGTTTATAATAATCCTACAGATGTTTTAGCAAAGCATGTCGTTCGGTCGAGAGAAGTCATTGAAGATTCACGAATTGTGAAATTGGATTTAGCAACGGGTCCAATGGCAATTGCGGGTTCAACTCGAATGCAGGCGACGACTGCTGAATTGTTGATTGTTGGATCTGCGCTAGAATCAGTACTAAATGAGTTGTTGATGGAATATTTGTCCGAGGCTGAATTAAAGGAATGTGGATTGGCCGTTGTGGATACTTCGGCTGTTGATTCATTTGTTAAGCTTTTGGCCGATTTGCAATCACCTGAATCGATCAAAGCTATTGGCGATGCAGTGAAATTTGAAAAAGAAATATATGAAAAAGGTGGGATTGTTACTTATGCCGCTGATGATTATTTGTTAGATATTTTAACGGATACGACTGAACGTTCACCGACTTTTAGTTTGCCTTCATTTCGCCCTCAAGGGGATCAACGATCTCCCTTGCCTTGGTTTTTTGTAAAAAATCCGAGGATTAAAACTTTGGAGACTTGGGAACGGATGCTGCAACGTGGAATTCGAGGTCTGGATTGGGGTACTAAACGTTATGAAGCGATGGGGGTTCCTAAAGCCATGCTGGAGGACCCTCCTTCTCTAGGAAGCGGAGCGATTGCAGAGTTTCGGATTGGTAATGAGAAAGACAACAGTCGTTGGAGTAAAAGCCCGTCATCGTTGATAATGGTTTCTGTTTCTGATGAACTAGAGGGCTGTGGTGATTTAATGGAAAATTTTATAAAAGCTAGTTGTGATTATAAACAATGGGCGATTATTTGTTTAGGTAAGTATGAGAAATCTATAATTTCTAAGAATATGTTTGTTATAGAATCTTCTTTTACAAAGACACGCTTAAATTTATGGGAGCATTTAGCGATGAAACTTGTTTTGAATACTTTATCAACTGCGACCATGGTGGCGATGGGCAGGGTTGAAGGTAATTGGATGATGCATGTTCAAGCAACTAACAAGAAATTGATTGATCGTAGTACTCGACTGGTTTCACAGTTGGGTGGAATTAGTTACAAGGAAGCATGTATCGCAGTTCATGAAAGTATGGAAGAGATTGAAAATAGGGCGCAGGGCGAAATTAAATTGTCGCCAGCTGCTCATGCATTGAAAAAATTAAAAACTAAAGAATAGGATTTAGTATGGAGCAGTGGTTTAAAGAAACCGGCGCTCAATATGCGGTCATGACGACTAAGCACCATGCTGGCGTAGCTTTGTGGGATACAGCACTAAGTGATTTGAATACGGTGGGAAAGCTTGTCCGGCGAAAAAAGACTTGGTTGAACCTTATTGTGAAGCGTTGAGGGAGCAGGGTTTAAATGTAGGGCTTTATTTTCTCACTTAGATTGGTCGCATCCGGATTATCCTTCTTTAGAACGAAAGGTGGATGAAGGTGCATTGAGAGGTGGGGCGATAAAACAGAATTAACTTGATAGAAGTTCTTTAACGTTTGCGATGGTCCTCGCAGTAGCCCCGCCGTTTGTAGCGTGCCATCTTTTAGCGGCATCGCCGGTATTTTTTCTTAGTGATTCATCTTCTAATAATTTTATAATTTGCCTTTTTGCGTCAATCGAATGATTCACTTTGAAAGCGGCTTTAGCATGTTCAAGTGATTTGCAAATTGGCGAAAAATTTGTCATATGAGGCCCATAGACAATGGGAATGCCTTGAGATGCCGCTTCAATAGGAGTTTGTCCGCCCTTGGTGGAACTGATGCTTTTACCTATAAATGCGATGTCCGCTAAGCGAGTCAGACTTTTTAGTTCACCGGTTGTATCTGCTAGCAGTGCGTCAACGCCATTGCTGGGAGCGGTGCCTTGTGATCTAACGTGATGGGAGAATGAAGCGTTTTTTAAAAGTGGAATGATATCGTTCCGTCGTTCTGCATGGCGGGGAACGATGATCAGTTTACAGTTAATGCCCTTTTTTAATATTTCTTCAAATAGGGAAATTAGAAAAGCTTCTTCACCTGGCCAGGTAGATGATCCAAGTAGTATGAGGGGATTACCCGGATCTACCCGAATGCCAATTTCTTTGAGCAAGGCGGTTTTATTTGTTTCGTCCAATGATGTTGCAAGGGCATTGTCGAATTTTAAATTGCCAGTAACTTTAACTTTATCGGGTTTTGCTCCAATTTTGATATAGCGTTCAGCGTCTTCTTTACTTGAAGCAAGAATGAGGGAAAGCGGGGTAATGAATAAAGATTTAATGAATTTAAATTTACGATAGCGTTGAAATGAACGATCGGAGAGGCGTGCATTAGCCAGTATTATAGGTTTTTTGAACTTTTTGGCATTGTTTAAATGTTCTGGCCAAAGTTCGCTTTCCATTAAAATCATCAAATCAGGGTCTATGTTTTTCCAGTAAGATCGACTGAAGAAATAAAAATCAATAGGGAAAACGCCAGCGTAACACGTGTAGTCCTTGTATTTTTCTTTTGCGATTGCGAGGCCAGTACTGGTCGTAGTTGTTAAGGCTAGTTCGTATTTTTCATCTTCTGCTAAAGCCTTTAATAATTGGTGGAGTGCTAACAGTTCTCCCACACTGACTGCATGTATCCATATTCTTTTTTTATTTAATTCTTTACTGGGAACATCGGAAATTATTCCTAATCGATTCCAAAAGCCCTTAATGTATCCTCCGCGCTTAAACATGCGGTATAGATAGTATGGAAGTACTACTATAAGTGCAGGTAGAAACAATAATCGATAAGGCCAAATCAGCATTTAGCGTATAATGCTAATTTATTCAATTAATTCAAGGTTTGGATTGGGACAAAAATGGAATTTTTTGTAAATAAACCAAAATAGATTAAAAGAAGAAAAATAAATCACCAGGCACTATATGTAGTGCTCTAGGGGTGTTTTTTGCACTATACGTAGTGTATCGTTGATTTTAATTTTCAATTCTTAAGATTTATAACTATGTTGATGGTGAAGATGATATTGATGGAAATGAAGTTTGAAAAAAGAGAATAAGTCGAGAGTGAGAGATTTGAGGAATAAAATTAGCAAAAAGCCTCTGAGCTTAGTGTTTATATAACTTTAGTGTTGCCGTTACTTAAGCAAAATCAGTAATTTCGATGCTTAACTCTTAATATTAAACAAAGATAAATCTTAAATAATATGAATAAAGCAGAATTCGTTGAAGCAGTTCAAAGTCAATTAGGCGACGACACATCTAAAGCATGTGCAGAAAAAGCAGTTAACGCTGTAATTGATGCAATCAAAGGTGGCGTTAAAGCAGCTGGTAAACAAGTGAAAATAAAAGAAGGAAACGCCGAGCAAGCAGTTCAGTTAGTTGGATTTGGTACATTTTCAGTAGGCGTTCGTTCTGCAAGACTTGGAAAGAACCCTCAAACAGGTGAAGCTTTGAAAATTAAAGCTGCAAAGACTGTTAAATTTAAAGCTGGTGCAGGTCTTAAAGCATTAGTTTAAGTTAATTTAACTTATTTTAAAAAAGCCTCTTGCTTTGGTAAGGGGCTTTTTTTTAATACTCACAGGATGGATTACAAAAAATATAAAGCATTGATTTTTGATTGCGATGGGACGCTAGTTGATTCTATGCCGGCTCATTATTTGGCGTGGGAAGCCACAATGAATAAGTATGACATTGGGTTTTCAGAAGAGCGTTTTTATGCTCTCGCCGGGGTGAATCCTGAAAATGTCGTTAAAATTTTAGCCGATGAATCGGGTATATCATTGGATGCCTATGCGGTGGCGATGGAAAAAGAAGACTGTTATCAAAATGAATATTTTGATAGAGTGACTGCGATTGATCGTGTTGTTAAAATTGCTGAAACTTACAAGGATTATGGGCCAATGGCTGTTGGGTCTGGTAGTGGGAGAGAAATCGTGGAGAAATCTTTAGCGAAAATAGGCATTTTAGATTGGTTTGATGTGTTGGTTTGTTCAGAAGATGTTTTGAACCCAAAGCCTGCGGCAGATGTGTTTTTGCAGGGCGCCAAAGTTTTGGAGGTTTCCCCGAGTGATTGTTGTGTTTTTGAAGATGCTGATCTAGGCGTAAAGGCAGCAGAAACTGCGGGAATGGATGTTGTCGATATAAGGACGTGGGAATAGGGTTGAAGTTATTTATAAAGAAAGTTTAATTGAAATTATGAATTATTTAGTAACAGGGGGAGCCGGTTTTATTGGATCTAATTTTATTCAATATTTATTGGAGCAAGATGAGTTTGAGGTGAGTAAGGTAGTAAACCTTGATAAGCTAACTTATGCTGGAAATTTGAACAATTTAACGAGTTGTGAAAAAGATGCCCGTTATGACTTTGTTGAAGGCGATATTGGAGATGGTGAGCTCGTTGCAAGACTTTTATTGAAAAATGGAATTAATGCCGTAATTAATTTTGCTGCTGAATCACATGTAGACCGCTCAATCGATGCACCTGAGACATTCTTCGAAACAAATGTAATGGGGACACTTAAGTTGATTGATGTCTGTAAACGTCACTGGATGGCAAGCAAAGAGCATGGCTTGCCTTTTAGGTTTCATCATGTTTCAACCGATGAGGTGTATGGAAGTTTGACGGAAGAAGATCCTGCTTTTAGCGAAAGTAATCCCTATGAGCCGAATAGTCCATATTCTGCTTCTAAGGCATCGAGTGATCATATTGTTCGAGCGTACCATCACACTTATGGAATGCCGGTGATTACCACTAATTGTTCTAATAATTATGGTCCTTATCAGTTTCCAGAAAAATTGATTCCATTGGTTATGTTGAATGCTTTAGATGGAAAGGATCTTCCTATTTATGGTGATGGGATGAATGTTCGGGACTGGTTATATGTTCGTGATCATTGTGAGGCCATTTTGACAGTTTTTCATAAGGGTAAATGTGGCGAAACATATAATGTTGGTGGTTTGAATGAAAAACCAAATATTGAAATCATTGATACGATTTGTGAAATTTTGGATCAGCGTCGGCCTAGAGAAGATGGAAAGTCTTATAAAGATCAAAAGATCTTTGTAAAAGATAGACCCGGGCATGATCGAAGGTATGCAATTGATTGCGATAAAATTCAAAAAGAACTTAATTGGAAACCGACCGAGACATTTGAGACGGGTTTAGAAAAAACCATTCAGTGGTATTTGGATAATGCCGATTGGTGCGAAGATATTACTAAGAATCGCTATCAAAGAGAGCGATTGGGCTCAAAATAGCTTTTTCGTTTTGAATTGGGGTTTATCGGCCTCGAATCTCATCGACAAAAGCCTTGAAAGCTTAATAATTTCAAGGATATGAAAGATAGAAAAGGGATAATTTTAGCCGGTGGTTCTGGGACTCGATTGTATCCATTGACAATATCAATGAGTAAGCAATTGATGCCGGTTTATGATAAGCCAATGATATATTATCCGTTGTCGGTTTTGATGCTTGCCGGTATTCGTGAAGTCTTGATTATTTCGACACCGCATGATTTGCCATTGTTTCGTAAGTTGCTTGGAGATGGATCACAATTTGGAATTGAAATTCAATATGCAGAGCAACCGAGTCCTGATGGTTTAGCTCAAGCATTTTTGATTGGAAAAGAATTTCTCGGCGATCATCCCTCTGCTTTAATTTTGGGTGATAATTTGTTTTATGGGACAAGTTTTTTAGAGCGTATACGTTCTGCTTCAGAAAGAGAATCTGGAGCAACTGTTTTTGGTTATAATGTTTCTGACCCTGAAGAATATGGTGTTGTTGAATTTGATGAGAATGGGATCGCTATTTCGTTAGAAGAAAAACCCGAAAAACCAAAATCCAATTTTGCCATTCCGGGGCTATATTTTTATGACGAAAAAGTTGTTGGATATGCCGAGCAGTTAAAGCCATCTCCAAGAGGAGAGTTGGAAATAACTGATTTAAACCGGGCTTATTTAAAAGAAAAAACGTTAAACGTTGAAAAGTTGGGAAGAGGAACGACTTGGCTAGATACAGGGACTCATGAAAGTCTATTGGAAGCCTCTGACTTTATTTACATAATCGAGAAACGCCAAGGACTTAAGATCGCCTGTTTAGAAGAAATTGCATTTACGAATGGGTGGATTGATCCAGCTAATTTGGAAAAGTCGATTACTATGTTGGGTAAGACAAAATACGCGACATACTTAAAGCAATTTCTCAAATAGGTAAGAAAAGGACTGTTGGAAATAGTCACTTTTAGAACTCAGGGAAAATTCCATTGAAATGATAAGTAAAAGTATTAACGAAATTTGTTCGAGTAGACAGCTATTATTGCAGTTTACGATGCGTAATATTTTTCAGCAAAACAAAGGCAGTGCATTAGGCATGCTATGGTCTATTTTAAGTCCACTTCTAATGTTTGCTGTTTATGCGATTGTTTTCGGGGCGATATTCAATGGTCGTTATAATGTGGTGCCGAATGAGCGGGGCGTTGATTATGCAATGGGTATTTTCTTAAGCCTAACCATTTTCCGCTTTTTAGCCGATGGCATAAACACTGCGCCGGTAATTATTGTGGGCCAGCCAAATTTTGTGAAAAAGGTCGTTTTCCCATTGGAGATTTTGCCAATGGCTTCTGTCGGTAATGCCATGTATAATTTCATGATGAGCCTTTTTTTATTATTTGCCGGAATGTTGATTTTTAATCATTCGTTTACCGTAACAAATCTATGGTTTCCTGTTATTATTTTCCCGCTTTTTTTGTTAACGATGGGTTTAACTTGGCTGTTCTCTGCCTTAGGAGTTTTCTTTAGAGACATTGCCCGGTTAATGGAAAGTGTGACTTTAATTATTATGTACAGTAGTGCTGTTTTCTTTTCTACGAAGATGATACATGAAAAGGGCGCAATGTCATTTGGGGTATTTGATTTTCATATTTGGAATATATTGAAGTTTAACCCGCTTATTCATTGTATTGAGTCTAGCCGAAGAGCTTTACTATGGGATATTCCGCCACATATGCCTTATTTGATTTATACTTATGTTATTGGTGGAATCGTTTTTGTTTTTGGACTTTGGGCATTTAGTAAAATGAAGCCGGCGTTTGCAGATGTTCTATAGATTATAGTGAGTGTTTGATGATGAGTGAATTAGATCCTAGACCTGTTGCGATTTCTGTTAAGAATATTTCAAAGATGTATCGTGTTTGGAAGAATCCAAGCGCAAGAGCGACTGCACCTATTTTAAAATGGGTGTCTAAGTTCTTTCCAGAAAATTACGGACGGAAGTTGAAGGAGCGCGCTAAGGCGATGTATTCCGATGTGCATGCACTGGATAATGTTTCTTTCGAAATTCCTAAAGGGAGTAGTTTTGGGATAATTGGACGCAATGGGTCAGGGAAAAGCACCATACTGCAAATTATAGCAGGGACGTTGACTCCATCGAGTGGAGAAGTTGTTGTTAATGGACGAGTGGCCGCGCTGTTAGAGTTAGGTGCTGGTTTTAATTTTGAATTTACTGGTCGAGAAAATGCATACTTGAATGCATCAATCATGGGATTGACCAAGGAGGAAATTGATGAGCGATTCGATGAAATTGCGGCATTTGCTGATATCGGCGAATTTATTGATCGACCCGTTAAGACTTACTCAAGTGGTATGGTTGTTCGTCTGGCATTTGCAGTGATTGCTCATGTCGATGCAGATATACTAATCGTAGATGAAGCACTTGCAGTTGGTGATGTGTTCTTCGTCCAAAAGTGTATGCGTTATCTAAGGAAATTTCAAGAAACGGGTGTTCTGCTATTTGTTTCTCATGATATGCATTCTGTTAATAATCTTTGTCAGCAAGCAATTTGGTTAGTGAAGGGGGCTGTTTACACACAGGGAAAGCCGAAAGATGTGACTGAAGAGTATTTTACCGAATTTTATCTTGGTAAGGATGGGAATAAAAAGAAAAAGTCTAAAGACGATGAGGCCGTTGAAGATGAATCTAATGAAATGCCGCCAGATCATAGGATAGGTATTGAAGCACACGATCAGCGTTTGGATGTCATTAATCAAACAAAGCATCGAAACGATGTTGAGGTCTTTAATTTTAAACCTTCAGGTGATTCATTTGGCGTTGAGCGAGCGAGAGTGATTGACGTATCTTTTTTTGATAAAAAGGATAAATTGCTTTCGTGGATTGTTGGCGGAGAGATTGTATTTATTAAAGTTACTGCAGAGGCGAATGATGACTTGGATGAATTGATATTAGGCTTTGGAGTTAAAGATAAATTAGGTCAGGTTTTGTTTGGCGATAATACATATTTAACCACATCGGAGAATGCTGTTTCTATGAAGAAGGGGCAATCGGTTGAAGGTGTCTTTAAGTTTCAGATGCCTATTTTGAGAAATGGAGACTATACCGTGACAGCCACTGTTTGCACAGGAACCCAAAAAGAGCATGAAATGCAGCATTGGTTACATGATGCCTGCGCCTTCCGAAGTATAACAACAAGCGATTCGACCGGTTTGGTTGGTTTGCCAATGCATGATATAGAGATAAATGTGCTGAGTTAGATTATTGAACGATAATGCTGAATTTTTTTTCATTGCATTCCACAGTCATCCCACAGATGACTATTTGAGAAAACAGACCTGCTTAAACAGTGGTTTTGATCGCCTTATTTTGGAAAGTCAGTTTGGTA
>CAWUTK010000237.1:0-4430 GCA_963924785.1 uncultured Opitutales bacterium | reverse complement strand
TTCTTATGTAATGGGCTTTCTTTTTGCGGGTTTCTTACTCAGAGTTTATTACAATAAAGGGCGTGCTGGTTTAAAAACATATAACCGATACGACCCCCAATCACCACACCGAGGATAATAGCAGTGATTAGATTCATCTGTTGCTCCGCGTTTAAACCAGAACGCCCTTTATTGTAATAAACTCTGAGTAAGAAACCCGCAAAAAGAAAGCCCATTACATAAGAAAGCCCATAGTAACGAATCCCTTCTAAGCCAATCTTATCAACAATAAATTGAGGGAATTCAAAAAGAAAAGGACTAAAATCGTGCTTAATAGCACTAAAATGCATCATAATATTCATAGGGAATTTTCTTTAGAAAGATATTACCTTCTCATGACTCGCACCTGGCTCATTCTTTGCTTGAAACTTCTTCTTCGCAAATTCACGCATATCAACTGCCACATCATCATTTTCAAAAATCTCTTTTCCTAAGATATGCTCAATCACATCCTCCATGCTGACAACTCCTGCAGTAGAACCGAACTCATCCACCACAACGGCTAATTGTTGATGCTTCTTAAGAAATAGCTTTAAGGCATCTAATGCCTTTCCGTTCTCGGGGACAAAAATCACTTTTTGCTGCAACTCAGCAACTGTTTTAGAATCCTCATCTCTGGCCACGGCAGATAACAACTCTCGCCTTCTAACAACCCCCGTAATGTTATCAATGTTGTCTTGATAGACAGGCATACGGGCAAAAGGAATATTTTTAAAATGTCGAAAAACTTCATCTACAGTTTCAGTGTCTTCTAATGCCGTTACAACCGTCCTAGGGGTCATAATGTCTTTAACAAGCAAATCATCTAAGGTTAACGCATTTGTAATAATATCACGTTCATCTGTTGTTAAATTCCCATCTTTAGCACTCTTCTCTGCTAACATCAAGATTTCCTCATCTGAATCGTTCTCCTCTCCACGCACAGGAACAATCAACTGAATCGTTATTTTACACAATTTTGATACCGGCATCATCAAGATACGAATTAGCCAGAGCGGATAAACTAAAATGCGCTGAAAACTCGTTCTATATAATACCCCTATATTTTTAGGGATAATTTCAGAAAATATCAAAACGGCCAAACACATGAAAATCGCCGTATACTTAATTACATCATCTGGATCATGCGCAGTAAAAACTTTTAAGGCAAACCCACCAACAACTGTTGCACCTAAGGTATTAGCAACAGTGTTTAATATCAAAATAGCTGAAGAAGTTTCTTCGATTTCATTCTTAAATCGTTCAAGCATCCTACCCGCTTTTTTATGCGTCTTCTTTAACGCTTCGATCTCAAGAACTGTCGTACTTAAAATCATTGCTTCTAAAACCGAGCAAAGGGCTGAAACGCCTATCGTCAAGGCAATGGATAACGCAAATGTGGTATTCATAAATTCGCGAGTCGCAATACACAGCCAGACATAGTCTGACCACAAAGCAACTCCGCTGAGCTCCCTTTTAAAATGGGCAAACGACAGATATTCAAGCAGCTTCTCGACTGACCTTCATCATCTTCAACAGGATCTAATTCCAATAAATTCGCTACATTCACGATTACTTATTGAAAGTCCTTATTGCTCTCTATGATTCCTGTATAATTCAACATTAGTGTTGTAACATCTTACCTTTAAGAGTTTAATAAACCCAATTCACGTAAAAATTCAAGAAAAAAATGAGCGATAACAAAAGAACTCCTCTTTATCCTTTCCACGAAAAACTAAAGGCACGATTTGTCCCATTTGGTGGCTGGGATATGCCCGTTAGCTATACTAAGATACTCGAAGAGCACACATGTGTAAGAAAAGGCCTGGGGCTCTTTGACGTGAGCCATATGGGCGAAGCGTTAGTCGAAGGTGAAGAAGCCAGTGAATTTCTGAATTATCTCATCACAAACGACATTGATTCAATGACCGACGGCAAAGCACTATACTCCCCTATGTGCAGCGAGGATGGCAATGTCATAGATGACGTCATTTCATATCGCTATAACAAAAACAAGTATTTCATCTGCCTCAATGCATCCAATACAGACAAAGATATCGCATGGATGGAAAAGAACCTCGGCAACTTCAAGTGCACCGTTAAAAACTGTTCTGACGAATACGGCCAAATCGCCATTCAGGGCCCGCGATCACTTCCCTTTTTAAACGAACTTTTTGATTTCGATATGAATCACGAAATCCCGAGATTTCATTTCAAAGAAATAGAGATAGAGGGAACGCTTTGTATCGTTAGCCGAACAGGTTACACTGGCGAAGATGGTTGTGAAATCTATATCCCAACCGACAAAACGCTAGCTGTCACAGAATATATTTTCGAAAAAGGCAAATCTCATAATTTGACTCCGATTGGACTTGGAGCAAGAGACAGTTTACGACTAGAAGTCGGCTACCCACTATACGGCCATGAGATAAGTGACGCAATCAATCCACTCAAAGCTGGTTTAGGCTGGTGTGTAAAGCTAAAGAAAGAAGCGAACTTCATTGGAAAAGAAAACCTTACTAAAGAAAAAGAGGCGGGGCTGACAGAAAAAGTTATTTTTTACACGCTTGATGATAAACGTATAGCGAGACAAGACACTCCTGTTTTACAAAACGATAAGCCAATCGGAAAAGTGCTTTCGGGCACCTTTTCACCCGTCATCAATAAACCCATTGGATCAGCACTAGTGAAAACTGCCGACCTAGACACCGGTAATCTTTTCTTTGATCTTAGAGGCAATAAAGTTGCCCTTAAAGTAGCACGTCCTCCATTGCATAAATAAAACATGCATATCGGTATAGAAGATTATTGCGAAGACATCGTTATGAAGAGCCAACGTGGGCTCGAAATAACGACTGATGAACTCTCATCACTTAGTGGCGTATCACGAGAAGGAATTCTTGCCGCAAGAAAAGGACGGGGCGAGGAGGCAGATATTCTTAAAATAGCTCCCCACCTTAAGCTCGATTCAGCAAAGCTTTTAAAATCTTTTCATAAAGCATGGCAACCCACGGAAAAAACCATCTACCAGCTCTTTCAAACGAACACCCTCTTTTACGAAGACATGACAGTGAATGCTTATCTCATTTGGGATAAAGCCAGTAAAAAAGCGGCCATTTTCGATACCGGCGTTAACGCCGATGATTTGATAAAAACCGTCACCCACTTAAAACTAAGCCTCGAAGCCATATTTTTAACGCATACCCATAAAGACCATGTCTTCGACCTTGATAAACTGAAAAAAGGAACAGGCAATCCTCCCGTTTACGTAAGTCGCCTAGAACCCTTTCCAGACACTACCCTAATCGACGAAGGCTTCAGTTACCAATTAGGCGACATTAACATAAGAGCTTTAGATACAACCGGGCATTCAGCCGGCGGAATTACATATGTTATTGAGGGCATGGATCAAAAAATTGCCATAACAGGCGATGCACTATTCGCAGGCTCTCTTGGCGGTGGATTAATTTCTTACAAAGACGCCCTCAACTATGTCGAAACAAAGATCCTCACCCTCCCCGACGACACACTTCTGTGCCCTGGCCACGGCCCAGTGACATCCGTCAAAGAAGAAAAAGCAAACAACCCCTTCTTCCATTTTTAAAAAGTAGCAAAAGCTACTTCAAAAATACTTTACATAAAAAATAAAACCCCTATATCTATCACTTCCAGAATTTATTACTGCCCGATAGTGTAATGGTAGCACGAGAGTTTCTGGTTCTCTTGGTCGGGGTTCAAATCCCTGTCGGGCAGCCATTTTTAGTAATGATCAATATTAGAGGAAACGTCTGTATAGTCGAAAATAATTACTACCGTAAATAACTCACGTACAATTTTGATTTAAACGTATTTTGCTACTTGTAAAACACTTTTACTCACCACTTTCTTATTAATTGGCTAAATTAGAACTTAGACCGATAAAGCAAAGTGTTGAAGCAGTCACAATAATTCCGTCGACTATGCATGCCATTATTTACCTCGTTAAATCCCTGATTCCGCTTCAAGAATCAATACTCAATTTTTAGATCGTCATAGCCTTAGGATTGGGTCCGTATGCATTCGGGTCTTCCTGACTATCTTGAACAAGGAAAACGATAAGGACGATTACTCCAATAAATGGAACTAGTGCATCGTCCCATAAGTTGAAAGCATTATGACGATTGATATTCTTTTGTTAGTTTAGAGCCTGTCCCAGAAACTTGAATTTTCAGATTTAGCAACAGAAAGCTAATTTTTCGATAAACTTTCAGCCAATTTTTCATAAAAACTTACACCTTATTACAATTGAAGTAAAATATTTTGTTCAAAATGGTGATTAAATATTAATGGGCATAATTATACATACGCTTGGATTAAGCAATAAATATCAGGCAACTTGAAGTTCTTTTTCTTGCCCTTGTAATATTTTAGCC
>CAWUTK010000236.1:0-4370 GCA_963924785.1 uncultured Opitutales bacterium | reverse complement strand
TACAGCTTCCATATCCGGAATAAACTGACCATGCGTCTTACCGACAAAATAACATTGATAATCATTTTTCTTAAGAGCCTCTGCAACGGTGATCGAATCTTTCCGGAAGGAAATCGGATCAGAATTTAATCCTGAAAGTATGCTATTACGTGTGGGGAAACACTTAGGATACGTCCTGTAATTAGCAAACCTAACACCACCTGCAGCTAAAGCATCGATGTTCGGCGTTTGTATTTCACCTCCATAACAACCCAAATCAGAATACCCCATATCATCGACTATAATATTAATGATATTTGGTTTTTCAGCAGCCATTAATGAAGGTAACAAAAAAACGCATATTGCACTCAATAAATATTTAATAAATTCAATTTTCATTCTCTCCTTTTTTTAACATGTAGCCCATTTCGATATCTTTTTAAATCATCTTAATGGTTGTTCGGCTTTTCTAACAAGCTTTAACATTGTCTTCATTCGCTCTGGATTGCCTTTAGCTAGGTTGTTTTTCTCAACAGGATCATTGTTCAAATCATACAAAGCCCATTGGTAGACAGGCTTCTTTTTAGTGGATTTATTTAGATCCTTTTCTTCAATCAACTTCCAATCACCCGCAATGATTCCGGTACGGGTGAATGCATTATTTCCTGCCCAATAAATATATTCATGCTCCTGTTGCTTCTCAGGTTCCCCTAGTAAAGTAGACAAAAACGAGATTCCATCAATTTCATGAGAGACCTGAACATCACCGATCTCCGCAACCGTCGGCATAATATCATAGACCACTGCACGATTATCACAGTTACTGCCGGCTAGAATCTTTCCGGGCCAACTGGCAATAAAAGGAACATTAACTCCTCCATCGAAATTGAAACGCTTGCCTCCTCGCTTGCCAAGTGTTCCATTGAAACGATCATCGCCATGGTATAGACCATCCCAAGTATTATGGGAATACTTCTTACTATCCTCCATCGGACGATAATAACTGGGTTCGTGACCATTATCACTAGTAAAAAGCACCAGAGTGTCCTCGGCAATTCCAAGCTCATCGAGCTTATCCAACAACGCTCCAACGGATGTGTCTAACTTATAAATCATAGATGCATAAAGTCGCTCGTTTTCGGTCCAGTCAGTCCGGTCCTTATACTTGTAATCCTTGGGTGCAATCGAAACGGGTCCATGCGGAAGCTGAGTCGCATAGATCATAAAAAAAAGATCATCCCGATGCTCATCAAGATAGTCCAAGGCTTTTTCCAGCCAGACATCTTCTGAGTATGTCATCGATGCTTTGCCTATGGAGAAAATATTCGGGTTACGCTTTGTCTGCCTTGGATTACCAGGCATGATAATTTTCTTGTCATTTTCCCAGTAATATTCCGGATAGAAACTCCAACAAATCACTGAGTCCAGGAGCCCACGATAATAGTCGAACCCATAGTCTCTCATCATTTGATGCGTGTCGGTAAACCCTATTCCAAGCTTGCCGAAGTAGGAGGTTCGATACCCTGCTTTTTGCGCAACCTCACCGAGGTAATCCGAATCGAAGTCAGAAACAGGCCTCTTTGAAAGAATCTTCTTATTAAACTCCGCTTCTGAAATTCCCCCACTATGTAAACTGGATTCGAGCCCGCCTGAAGTCGGAACCGGAGCGTGCCCTGTGTGTAGGCCAGAAAGCAGACTAGCACGAGCCGGAGCACAAACATTGCATCCATAGAAGTTTGTAAACTTGAGCCCCTGGGCTGCAAGCTTATCGATGTTAGGCGTCTCAACATCCTTCTGACCATAGCATCCAAGCATTCCGGGCCCAAGGTCATCGGCATAGACGAGTAGAATGTTAGGTTTTTTTTCTACGACAGGATCACTTGGAATTATTTTTGTTGATACCGGTTCAGCCTCAACAAAAACAATCACTGAAAGAACTCCCAAAACTATCATCCATTCTTTCATAGCCTTTTTCATTTAATTATCCTTGGTTTATGTTTATGTAGTATGTAATGAAACGTCGATCGCTGATTGAAATCCTTCAGGTTCCCAATCAGGAATTCCTTTTGTCTTGAGCTGCTTATCTTAAAGCACATGCAAGTGGTGACTTCCTGCCTGAATTCGAGGCAGGTCTTTATCGACCGAAAAGGCTTCCGAGAGATCCCCCATGCCCTGATCATCCGTCATGACGAGGTTGATGTTGGGTTTCAGTCCTGTCAAAGACGGTGCGGCAATAGCGACTATCGAGCTAACACACCAAAAACTAAAAGCTAATGCGGCAATCACTATAGTATGCTTATTCATTCTAGGGAGCGCTTGATTATTTACTTAGGCCATCGCGCACTGACTTGCTTCAACCAGTGACGAGCGATGAGTTCATGTCCTTGTGGGAGCGGGTGAATGCCATCCCACATCCAGTGTTCGGGAGTCACGTTGCTCGCAGCTTCATCAAAAATGTCCTGTGTTTTGATATGCACGGCACCGTATTCCTTGGCCAACTTGGCTACGACCAGCCGCATCTTATCAGTAAGCGAGCGACGAAGCTGATAAGCCTGTTCATTTTTCAAAGATCCAGTTGGTAGCACAAATGGATCCATTAGCACCAGCCGCAATTCCGGATTGGCTTTACGACTGGCATCAAGAATGAATCTATAGTCGGTTTCAAAGGCGGCAGGTGTGACTTTGCGATCCGGGTGCCTTAACCCCTGCCCCACATCATTGGTTCCGATCAGAATAGTGAGAAAGTCTGGCTTCATATCAATCGCATCCTTCTGCCAACGCTTACGTAGCTGGCCTACCGAGTTACCACTATTGCCCCGATTATAGAAATCTAACTGCGCTGCTGGCATATCAACACCCATCCGCGCGGCAAGAAGAAACACGTAACTGTGACCCAGGTAATGATTGCGATCACTCTCGTTTCGCCCCCATTTCATGTCAGTGATCGAGTCTCCTTGAAACAGCAGACGACTCGCTTTCTCGAAAGCAGGCAGTCCATTACTGTCCCCCGCTAATCCAGTAGTGGAAAACATTATAGCTCCCAAAATGGCTAGACTCCTCATTATCAACGTTAGCTTGTTTTTCATAAAATACTCCTTCTTTTAAATTTTCATTCAATGACTAAAATTCTTGCGACTCTTACCCTTCTTCAAGTTCAGTAGCTTGGTCTCTTGAGCCATAACGGACTTTAACCGGATTGCCGAACAGCTAAGTGATCTTACTTTCGATCAGCTTGCCGGTCTTTCCACTCGACAACAACCTTAAACCCACCACGAGCGCGTAGACCACTTACGCTACCCTCATGCCACGCCTTTTCTGCATCTCCGAGTCGGGCAAATAAATTAACTTTCCAAGTATTAGGAAAACCACCACTCTGGACAACAGCACGCTGTTTCAACGCTTAGTAGCAAATCGTAACTATTTATTTTTGATTCACACCATCGTTCTATTAAGTCTCAATATTACCTAAGGTTTGAGGAGACCGGCACCTTTTATAAATTCAAAATTATCGAAATGGAAACTTGCCCCTTTTACACCAGCCATGCGCACGGGTGATATTTTATCAAAAGAAACCCCTTCAACCCTTAAAGGTTCAAACCCGCTAACCTGAAGAACTCTGTGGACACCATGACCTTCCATCATAACGCTGTACCATTTATTCTTTATCATTGGACCGTCAATCGGTTTTAATGCTGTTGTAAAAGTATCTTTTTTACCCCTAGTGCAAATCATGGATGGGAGATTGTCCTTAATGATTAACTTAAAAAGATGGTGGCCTAGCCAAAAGGAAGCTCCATCGATTTTCTTCTCAAATTTAAAATCAAATTTCATGATAAAACCATCATTGCATTTGGGAACTTTCATCTCCAGACGAGGGGTACTACCGGAGTGTTTACCCGGATGAGATTTTTGATAGTCAAGCGAAGCAGGACGGCCAACAAAGACACCCTCTACAACCTGCCATTGAGTTCCATATTTTGCCCATGATTGAACTTTTTCAGAATCCTTGTCAAAGGTCTCTGGAATTAACATTTCCCCAGGTTTCAATAAAAGTAGTTTAAATGAATCGTCACCCGCTTGAAGAACACTACAAGGTGAAGGTATAAACAAAGCGCTTACGATTGTTGATACCATTAACAGGGATAACTTATTAATATTAAGATATTTCATAACTAGAGTTGTTTTGATTTTACGTGAGTATTTGTGATAAGGTTCCGGTGCTGTGACTAAACTTATCAACACCCACACCGGTTTGTTGCAAAAGCGTCAGCCAAACATTGGCCAATGGTGTATCCTTTGGAAGTATTATGCTCTCACCTAGACGGAGGTTCTTTATACCACCTCCCGATAGAAATAACGGGAAACCTTTAATCCCATGACCAGACTTAATG
>CAWUTK010000235.1:0-17833 GCA_963924785.1 uncultured Opitutales bacterium | reverse complement strand
CAGATTGAAGCGCTGGGGCTCTGATTCGTTGTATAATGAGCTCCCCGGGAGCTCTTCGATGTGGTGTGGTTAATAAATAATCATAGATCAGGTTTTTAAATAATCTAGTCTAATGTTGGCTATGACTTGAGTGAATACATTGGCTATTCATTGGTCTGCACTGTGGGCAATGTGAAGAGGTTTGCCCAGCAATAGGGACTAAGGCGATTCGTGTGTTTCCAACAGAGGAAAGGTTCTCATGAAACCTATTCAGAAACTTCGACTGTTTACTCGAGTGTTTTTTATCTCAATGCTATCAGTATAGCTTGGAATTAGGATTTTTTCCATAGTAATAGAGGCGAATTTTCCTGTTATTAAAGTTCATAATATTGTTTCAATTTTATTGTTTAACGGCATTATATTGAAATTGGATGATTTAATATAATGGTTTCATTCATAGGCGTTAAGGAGTTTTAGCCCTTCTTTAAATATGTTGATTTTCGAGAATAAAAAAAAGAGTACAATTTCACTTTGGTTTTTAACAACTAATTACTAGTGTTTTTTGTGGCCAAATTTTCGCCCAGTCAGTTACTTATAATATTGATTATTCACAAGAGATTAACCCGAATGATCTATTTGCTTATGATCTTTCAATTATTAGTCCTGATGCAAATGTCGATATTAAGAAAGCTCAATCAGCTGGTAAAAGGATTTTGGGTTATTTTAGTATCGGAGAGTATGCGTCAGATGCTAATTATGTGAATCGAATTGAGGAGTTGAAGCTTAATGCGTTAGGCAAGAATGATAATTGGAATAGCTACATTACTGACTTAACTGATTCTCGCTGGCGCACGTTTATTTTAGATGAACTGGTAGGGAAGGTGGCTGAGAAAGGTTTTGACGGATTTTTTATTGATACGATGGAGAGCGGGGAGTTGTTAATCGATAAAATGCCAGACAAGGTAGATGATTGGTTTGATGGTCTAGTGAGGGTGATTATCGAAATTCGGAAACGATACCCCCGTAAGCAAATCATAGTTAACCGTGGCTTTCGTGCACTTGATGAATTAAAAGATACAATTGATGGTGTGTTGCTTGAGTCGTTATATCAAACACATGATTATCAGAGTGGTGAATACCATGCTGTTGATAGTGGAACCACTGCTATTAATGTTAACCGATTAAAGCGTTTGAAATCTTTAGGACTGGATGTCTTTATTTCCGATTTTTGTAATGCCAAGGATCAGGTCATTATTGATGAAACGATTGAAAAAATTGAAGCTTTAGGCTTTCACCCGCTTGTTTGCCACCCTGATCTTATGGGGAAGAGTTTAGCTCCGATTAAGAAAATGGCTCGCAAAATAATGGTTCTTTATGGAATGTATTTGGATGAAGGATATAGGCATTTCCCCATGGATACAAAAACTCATCAGATCGCTCACACTGCGTTAGAGTGGCTTGGGTACGAGTTGGAATATGTTAATGTTCTAGTGGAGGAGGTGCCTGCCGTTTTATCTTCAGATTTTGCAGGGGTTATTATTGATACTGAAATAAATTTTGAGCAGAGCCATTTACAATACTACTTCGATTGGGTGAAAACTCATAAGGCGAGAGGGATTAAATTTATATTCTTTGATAAATTTCCATTTGGAGAAACTGCGTTCGAGGATGATTTCTTCAAAGTTTTTGAGATTCAATCTACCGATCTTGAAGAAAAGAAGATCGGCAAGCTTTCTATTTCACTAAAAGATGAAACGGTCATGGGGGCAGAAGCCCCGATAAAAGACGCACCGGGTTTCCAGGGTATAAAATCACCTGCTGATTCTAAAGTTTTCCTTAAAGTAAATTCGGCAAGCGGGGATGTGTATCATCCGACTTTTACTTGTGATTGGGGCGGTGTTGCATTGGAACCCTATTTGACGTTTGAAAGACCAGACAAAAGTACTTTGTTGAGAATAAAGATTTTCGAATTCCTTCAGAAAGCCCTTGCCATTGACAGCAATACTCCGAAGCCAGACGTGACGACTTTTCAAGGGTTGCGTATCTTTCATAGCCAAATTGATGGGGATGGCTTTCTTCATAAGTCTGTTGTTGAAAAAGATAAACGATCAGGTGAAATTATACTCGATGATGTTTTGGGGAAATTTCCATACCCTGTCACTTGCTCCGTTATATCTGGCGAAATAAAAGGTGACGTGCTTGTTTATGAAAAAGAGGACTCTGAGTTTTTGATCAATACTGCTAAGCGGTTGTTTTTACCCGATTATGTGGAAGCGGCTTCCCACTCATATACACATCCATTCTATTGGGATGATTTAGATGTTCATCAGAAAACATATCCCGCCAGAGGGTTGGAGATGACTGCTGGAATGGTCCAAACAAAGGTGGATCTTGATTTGGAAATTAATAAATCGGTAGAGTTTATTAACGATAAGTTGCTACCTAAAGGGAAGCAGGTGGAATTGTTCTTATGGTCCGGGAATTGTCGCCCATCACCTACGGCTTTAGCAATCACTGCTGATGAATTGAAAATCCCAGCGATGAATGGCGGAATGACGACTATGTCACGTAGGTATCCGTTCCTTTCATATGTTGGCCCCAAGGGTATTTCCTGGGGTGGGCGATTTCAAGTGTTTGCACCTGTTCAAAATGAGAATAATTATAATAATGATTTTGGGAACAATCAATTTGGTGGGTTTATAAATGTTATACAGACATTTGAGATGACAGAGTCTCCTCGGCGATTGAAACCAATCGATCTTTATTACCATTTCTATAGTGCTGACCGTTATGACTCACTGTATTCGTTAAAGAAAATTTATGAATGGGTCGACCGGCAAGATATTCACCCTTTGTGGAGTTCCGAATATGCGAGAATGGTCGAGTCGTCACATTTGACTAGCATTTATAAATTGAAAAAGAGTCATTGGAGAATCATTAATAATGGGAAGAATCAAACCTTTAGGATTGGGAATGGCAATACGTATCCTGATTTAGAAAAATCAAAAGGTATCATCGGCTATCGTGTTCATCAGGGCGAATGTTATGTGTTTTCCGATGGTAGGGAGATCGTTGATTTAGTTTTGCTGGGGCAACCATCAACGGTGCCATATTTACATTCGAGTAATGTTCGTTTGTCTAATGCCCGTTTTTCTAAAGACGGCTTTAGTTTCAGTTTTAAAAATTTATCACATCGTAACGCTGAGGTTGTCATAGGTGGTTGTTCCGATCTGAAGCAACTGAGCGTTTTTATTATGGGCAAGCAGCATCTAATTAAGCCTGATAGTAAGGGAGCGGTGTTGATTAAATTAAATGAAAAACAAGGGAAGGTGACTTATTCGAAAGAAGACTAAAAGTGCGATTCCTTATTCATATTTTATTGCGTCAATTGCTTTTTTTGTCGCGGTTTTTTATTGGTATTTCCCTAATAATGAAAAGCATTTGGAGCGTTTACTTAGAGATGGAGAAAATGCGAAAGTATTGGAGCTTTTGTTAAAGCTGGATGATGACGATAAGACTGCTCCGTTCTTTTTAATAACGGAGTTGAAGTTGCGTCGTGAAAAACGTTTGATTGAATCTTCTGGAAGTTGGTTGAAACTCGTCAATGATGGGTTCGTCTATTATCGCAAAAGCAACTTTAATGAGGCGGTGTTTCAGGAGTTCTTGAAGATTATTGAACAGGCGCCTTTGGTAGAAGGCATAGAAAAATTAATTCAAAAAAAAACGAATGGCTATACCGATCAGAAGATTTTTGAATTGATTACAATGTTTAAGGATAGAGCATTAGCTGAAGCTAATGTTACTGCAGCAGCTGGAATATATACAACTGCTTTTCCGCTGGGTTTAATTGATCTTGAAAGTAGCCGAGAAATTGTCCGACTGTGGAGAATGAATGCAAAACCTGAGATGGCGTTATCTCAATTACTTAGAGTTACTAAAGGTAAGGTTTTTGATGATGATGACCTCCTTGCGTTTGTTGACTTACGGGTTGGTTTATTGAAAGAGCTGGGGCAGATTAATGATGCTTATCTGCTTTTCAAAAGTTATGTAGAGGTACACCCCGAAGTGTTAGTTAAGGATGATGTGTTCGGGAAATTGAAAAGTCTAGCGATTGAATCCGATCATGTTGATAATGTGGTTTCATTCTATAAACTCCGACTGGATCATATTAGTGACCGTAAAGAAACATTACTCGATTATATTGAAGAGTTAATTAAACTTCAAAAGCTGCAAGATGTAAAAGGAATCATATCTGAAGAGCCTAGTATTTTTGAGGGAGTCCCAGACCTTGAGAGATCTTATGCTCAATTATTAGAATGGTCGTCAGAACCTGAGAGCGCATTCAACTATTATAAAAAGTTGGCAATGGCCTCAGATGAGAAATCATTGGCTAGAATGAAAGATCTGTATACAGGCCTGATGAGAGATCGAGAATATGCAGAAGCGTTGGCTGTTTTTGTTAAAGAGGGGAATGACCCCGTTTTGGGTTATGAGTTAGCTAAGCTTTATGTTCGTCTAGGGCGATATGATGAGGCTATTGATTTGATCAAGGAGAGTGTTTCACAAATCGATAAAGACCTGCATGTGTACTACCTTGATTTAGCGGATATTTACAGGACTACTTACCGTTTTGATGAGGCTAAAGGCGCACTTGCCTTGGCAGACAATTATAAACCGGGGGATGCAAATATTAAAAGGCAGATTGCAGAGATCCAGGTTTTCGTCGGAGATTATGATAATGCGCTGAGTGAGTATGAAGTGCTTTTTAATCAATATCAGAATGATGGGGATCTTGATGCAGTTATTTCACTCGCTTTTTCATCTCGAAATATGGAACTCTATCATAAGTTTTTAGAGATGAAGGTTCGGAAAAAGATTAATGTTAAGGTTCAAAACTATTTAGATTTAATCTTTTATTATGCTGAAAATAAGCAGCTTGAAAAATCTTATGAGTTCCTGGATTTAGCTTTTCAACATTATCCTAATGAAAAAGAAATTGTTAAATTAGTTTTTATTAATTACCAAGACAGGAAAGCATACGATGATGCATTTGCTATGTTGAAGAAATACCCCGATTTACTTGATGATAGCTTGATTTATACAAGTTTTATCTATCTCACGATTAACTCTCGTTCAAACGCCTTGCTTGAACATGACTTGCCTTTGCGTTCCAAGAATCAATCTGGATTTATAAAAAATGGTATGATTCAGAAAGCTATTGCTGATTATTATATTTCACAGCAACGTATTGATGAAGCGATTGTTATATATGAACATTTATTGAAAAATTCGCCTAAGGATATTGATCTAATTTTAGGGTACGTAATGGCCCTTAGTTCAAAAGGCAGAAAAGATGAAGTTCTTGTGCTACTTGAGCCCATATTAGAAAGTGACCAAAAGGAGAAGGCTTATGAATTAGCGGCTTTAGTTTACACTGAACTTGGAGATTTTGAGAAAGCGGAGAAGTATCAAATTGCTTATATCAAATCAGGAAAACGTAATAATTACTATGGTTTAGGTTTTCTTGGGGATATTCGATTGAGTCGTGGTGACGACACTGGCTCGGAAAGAGCCTATCGAAGTTCACTGTTTGCTATGATTCGAAGTTTTGATAATTCCGAGGAAGAAAAAAAATGAATCAGATTTCATTGTTTTTTCTGCTAATCACTAGCGTTTTGTATCCCTTGATATGTCGAGGTGAAGAGGCTTTAGAGCCAATTGGCTCTAATTTATCGGTAATAGATGAAACGCTACTGGATAAGGCGGAACTGTTGGATGATGAACATCGTGAGTATTTACTTTATTTACTTTCCAGGTTAAGTGAACAAAAACTAGCCGAACAGCTCGCAATACGTGTGCTTGAAAAGAAGCCTTCTGATAAACGCTCTTTGTTGGTGCTGTCATCAATGTATTTGGAAAATTTGGCTTCAGAGAAACTGTTGATTATTGCTAGGCGGTTGGTCGGGTATTATCCAGATGATGACCAAGCCCAGTACTTCTTAGCCGCAGCTCACCAGCTAAACAATCAAGATGAGCTTGCTCGTGATATTTTTAAAAGATTAAAACAAGAGCAATTTGTTAATCGAAAATTTCCTTATGAGACGGATCTTGCTTCAGCTTCATTTGAATCAGGCGATTGGCATACTGCGATGGAAGCCTACATTTTGTTGCTTAGGCATCACGATCTGAACGATGAATTAAGGCAAGACGTCCGAGACGTATTAGATCGAATCTATTTAGCTCGATTATCAAAACTGGAAGTGAGAGGGATGTGGATTGGTTTCAATGAAGGAACTTCTCGGGTTCAGAGTCTTGAATATTCTAGGCAGGTTACAAAAAGAACGCGTTTTCAAGTTCGACTTGAGTCGGTTCGAACATCTTTGAAGGAGAGCACTATTTATAGGGAACAGGTGAAAACTCAAAATGTCGTTAAGGTAAGTGGAGAAACACTCATTAGCCGATCACATGAGTTGCGTTATTGGCTAGGTGGGGTTCGATCTGAATGGATGTCCGGCATTGAGTCAGAGCATCTTTTGGATGAGAAGAATCGATTGATTATCAAGATGTCAGATGGTGAAGTCAGTAAGGGTAGTTTAAGTATAGAAAGTCTTAACGGGACTGAAAACCTTTATTCCGTTGAGTTGAAGCACTTATTGTTTGCTGACCTAGAATTGTCTGGTTCAGTGTATTATCGAGAGCACTTAATACAGGATTATCAATTTGGTTCTTTTATAGGGGTAAATTGGAATGTGCATAAACGGATTTATGAGAATCGTCCTGAGTTTACATTGAATTATGCAGGTGCCTTGGAACGTTATAAGAATAAAACGGTTAATTCTTCGCTGGTAGATCCGTTATTGAATTCAACAGGGCTAACTGTTGAGGAGAAGCAAAATTTAATACGAGGACTGGTTAGTGATCGTTTGCATTACCATTCATTGTTTTTGTCGCTTGAGGAATCGTTGACTCATCAGTGGAAAATTCGAATCAGGCCAGGTGTGACTTATTTCTTTAGCAATGAGAGTTTAGAATATGATGTTTCAACGGGTATGACATTCTGGCCAAGAAAGAGCATCGAAGCGCGCGTGGATGCTTCATACTCAACGGGTTCTCAGATTTCCAACCAATCCTCAACTCGAAAAGAGCTAGACTTTATTTTATCATGTTTTTTCTGATAAAATTGTGTTATTATCTTCAATAAGCCTATGAATATGAAAAATTTAAAATTATTACTGTTAACTGCTATCGCAGTTTTAATATCTTCTTGTGTCACATTGGTACATGAAGGATCCCACTCAAGGTTGCCGGTAAAAGACATCGTTGTTGTGTTGATGCCTCCTTTTCGAAATGCCACCACCTATGAGAACGCAGGGATCGCTGTGAGAGAAACGGTTGGATCTGCTTTTTATAAGCATGGTGTTAAATTGTATCAAACAGAGAAGGATATTCTTGAAAATGAAAAGAAGGGGGCAGCCGGAATTGATGGCGTTTATTCTGCGGTGGTTAAAACAAACCCGGATGTGACTCATTTGTTGATAGGAACCGTTCATGAGTATAAATATAAAACGGATCTAAATGGTGATCCCGTCGTTGGATTTACTCTTCGCCTGGTTGATCCGAAAACTGGAGCCACTCAATGGCAAGGGACTGCTTCTCACACTGGGGTTGGCTTTTCTTCTCTCTCATCGATTACACAACACGCCTCTAATAAAATTGTGTATGGTATCCCTTGGGGAGAGTGATCGTCCTTTTTTCCCATTCAATGGGTTGAACCGAGAATCAAAATTTCAAGTGAAACATACTATTTAGAATGAGTGGGATTGATCAAAGCTTTTACGAACGTAATAAGCGTATAATCAATCGAATTTCTGATCTACTTTTGGTAGCAGGGATCTTGTTTATCGTGAATTTTTTTTTGGTTAGCGATGATTTGGGTTGGATGAATGTGAATCCGAACCCCTATTATTTACTGCCTATTTTGCTAGGATCCCGTTATGGTTTTTCTGTCGGCTGTTTTGCAGGCTTCGTCGCGGTCGCAATGCTCTTATTGATGATTGAATTCGGGCATGGGTTGAGTGCGGGTTTATATATGGAAACACACTCCTATCAGATTTTTTCGTTTATAGCCGTAGGCTCGATTTGTGGCCAAGTTTGTGGATATATGTCTAAAAGGTTTCAACAAATTGAGACGAAGAATGAAGGACTCATGCGACGTGTGAGTAAGTTGGACCGAGATTACAAAACGGTTGAGCAGATCAATGATCAACTTCAACGAAAGTTAGTCATTCGAGATAATAAAGGATTTAATATGGATTTGGAAATTCGCTTACTCTATGAGTGCGAAGTGAGAGACCTGTATCAATCTGTATTATTTACGGTTAATCGACTGAATCGTATTTCGGATGCAGCCATGTTTATTTTTAAAAAAGATGATAAACATATGCTTGAGAGATCGGCTGCGTTAGGTGATTTTTCATTATTCCCCACCGAAATGACTGACACCGATTTACCGATGGTTGAGATGGCTTTAAAAAGAAAAGAAATGGTGACCATTCCTGAGGTTCTTGAAGATACGGTGGATGTAGAGGAACCGTATTTATTTGCGCTGCCTTTTTTAGGAGGGGATGGAAAGTGTATTTGTGTATTGCTGGTAGCGAATATGCCCTTTATTGAATTTAGACCTGCTTCTTTGAAAAACATCAAGTTAGTTTCCAGTTGGGTTAGCGAAGTTATTGAGTTAAGAACTGGTGAAAGCAAGAAGCATTATAAACTCATCGAAGGGTATAATGAAAAGCGAATTTTCTTCGAGAAATATTTCAAACATAATTTAAAATTATCTGTTCGTTTCTATCATGAGCAGCATTTACCTTCGTCCATTGTCATATTAGAGTACCCAGCAGAAAATGACATCTCGCAAAATGATTTGGAGATTGCGCTGGCTCCTATGTTTCGGACGGGTGATTTGCCAACAGTATTACCTCGAAAGTTTCCTCACGTGGCGATATTGCTACCTTTCTCAGGAGATAGAGGGGCGATACTTTGTCAGCAACGTTGTGCGAGGTATTTCCAATCGAAGTTTAAAGACTTAATGCCCTTGAAGACTAAAATATATCGTATGTCTGATGCATCGAATTTTAATAGTTTATGGACTTATTTATGTGAAAATGAACTAGATGATGAGAAGGCTAAGATAGAAAAAATAAGAGCCTTACAAAAACCATTATTCGAAATATGAGTACGGCAACCTTATTTGATCAAATTAAAGTGGCGCTTGGAGGAAGTCAGCTAGATAGCGACAGGATTATTCATACTAAAGGTGATCACATAATAGAAGAGTACCGGAAGAAAAAGTTACAAGTTAAAGCATCGGTTCCTTATTTCCTTATGTGTAAGTTGGGCACTATTATCGGTATTGAAGCTTTATTGTTGATTGCGATTGCTTTAAATTCACCAGTTGCTGTCAAATGGATAGGTTTAGCCATACATGTGTTTTTGACTGTATTATTTGTGCATTGGATATTTAAAGCATATGCCGATTATTTATCTGAAGATCTTTTTCAGACGCGTGCAATTATGTTTCTTAGTTGCCTGCCATTTCCCTTAGTGAGTCAATTGGTCGTTTTGATTTTATTGTATTATTCTGATGAAGGAGCTTTTCGTAGTCATCTTAAGGAAAACTATTTAGTTGAAGATGAGTTTATCTTTGAGACGAAAGAGCAAGTAGAGTCTAAAGAAACCACAGGCTTCACTATTGTGGAATTAATGAATCAACCTGATAAAGAGGTTCGGCGGCGAGTGATTTTATCATTACGGAATTTAAAGCCTTACTTTACGGTTCCAATCCTAAAGCGTTCTATTCAAGATAGTGATGAAGAGGTGAGGATCTATGCTCAACATCAGTTGCAAGTCATTTTGGATAATTATGAAAATCAAATAGACACCTTGATGAAAGTGATCAAAAAAAAGGGTGAAACAGTTGGTCGATTGTCTGAGTTAGCTACTTTATATTATGAACAGGCATATAATCAATTGGCGGCGGATTCACAAAGCGAAAAGGCGTTGATTGTTAAAGCGCTAGATTGCTTAGATAGAGCGATTGATTTGGGTGCATTTGATGCCGGTATCTTTTTCCAAAAATTTAAGTACGCATTAAAAGCCGAGCAGGTCAGTGTTGCGACTTCTTGTGTAGATTATGTCGAAGCATCATTTGTTCTAAAGGAAACAGCGTTTCCCTATTACTGTGAATTAGCTTATCAGAAAAAAGATTGGAAGGGTTTGTTGAATAAATTTAAAGAGGCAACGCCCGAATTATTGGATGACTGTAATTTGAAATCATTCTCCAAATTTTGGTTGAGGAACTGATGAAGATTTCAAAGCATTTAGGTAGGCCTGCAGACGTCTGTTTTATACTAGAAGGAACATGGCCTTATGTTCCCGGCGGAGTGTCTTCTTGGGTGGCTCAAGTGTTAGCAGCCATGCCCGATTATACTTTTGCGATATTTTACTTGGGTGGAAAAAAGGACGATTGGAGCAAGTTGGCGTATGAGGTTCCGGATAATGTGACTTTTTATGAGGAGGTGTTTATTTTCGATGAATTGCCTGAATCGGAAAAAACCCCTGGGAAAATAAATGCTGAGGAGCGGCACTGGGTTTATAAACTTATACGTGACTTTCATTTTGCTAAAAACATTGATGTTAAACTTGAGAAATTCTGGGAAACGATGGAGTATATCGATGGTCTAGGAGACAAATTTACATTTGGCAATTTTTGCGAAGATCAAGAGAGTTGGGATCTACTGGTTGAAGTTTATTCAAAGTATCTTCCTAATGAATCATTCATCGATTTCTTTTATGCTACTCGGTTTTTACATTTACCTTTTTGGAAGGCAATGAAAGGAATGGCACTTATTCCTCCTGCTAGAACTTATCATGCTGTTTGTACGGGTTATGCCGGATTTATGGCGGGTTATGCCGCAAAGAAAAACGATGCCCGTAGTTTTCTAACAGAACATGGTATTTATGCTAAAGAGAGAATTGCAGAAATTAATAGAGCGGGCTGGATATACGACCCCAGCTCTGAACTGGTAGATTTATCCCAGAATATGAGTAAGCTGAAACTCATGTGGATTGAGATGTTTAAATTCTTTGGAGTCGTGAGTTATTATGAAATGGATATCATTAGCACGTTGTATATGGGTAATAAAGCACTTCAGATTGAATATGGTGCACCGGCTGATAAAATTATTATTATACCAAATGGAATTAGAATTGAACCCTATGAAGAAGCTAGAACGTTGAGAGCCGAAAGGTTGAAGCAAGAGTGCCAAATTCGAACAATCGGTTTTGTGGGAAGGGTTGTTCCGATAAAAGATGTAAAAACATTGATCCGTGCCATGGTGATTGTCGCACATAAATTCCCAGATGTACTACTTAAAATAATTGGACCGATTGAAGAGGAGGCATCCTATGCGAGGGATTGCCGTGAATTGGTTTCGATGAATGACTTGGATGGAAATGTAGAGTTTATGGGAAAACAAGATGTGACAAAGGTTTTGGCTGATGTAGATGTACTTGTCTTAACAAGTATTAGTGAAGGCTTACCGTTTGTTATATTAGAGGCTAATGCCGCTGAAATCCCTTGTGTTGTAACTGATGTTGGGGCATGTCGTGAACTGATTTATGGTAATAATCCAGAAGATCGAGCAATCGGGCAATCGGGTATACTGACTAAGATTTCTTCTCCTGAACTTACGGCTAATGCGTTAATGCAATTATTAGGAGATATAGAATTGACCCAGAGATATGGATTAGCAGGTTTTGAAAGGTTGCGTCAGTTTTATACCGAAAAGGCCGTAATGGATAGGTATTTTGAAATATACAGTTTGGAGGATCAATGGCAGGAATAGGTTTTCAGTTAAGGAAATTGTTAGCGAAAGAAAGCTTTCTTGGTTTAGCTGAAGCGTATGGTTATGCCGCAATTATTGGCAGTGGACCATGGATACTGTCTATTGTTTCTTTAGCAGTAATCGGTTTCTTTCTAGGAATCCATCATTCGCCAGAGGAAGCGGCACCATTCTTTACGAGTATCACATATGCCTTGGCGCTCACGTTGATTTTGACGGGCCCCTTACAATTGATATTAGCACGTTATGCATCGGATCAAGTTTTTGAAAAAAAGTTTAAGGAAGTTTTTTCTAGCTTTGTGACCTCCATTTTTTTGGTAATTTCTGTTTCTTTCATTATTGCTGTTCCAATATTTATTTGGCAAGGGATGGGAGGTCTGATCGAGCGGTTATCAGCCGCATACTTAATGTGTATCCTCGGTTGTATTTGGACAGCCACGACCTATTTAACTGCTTTAAAAAACTTTAAAGCAGTTTTGTATTCATTTTTTATTGGCTACTTAAGCAGTTTTGCATTGAGCCTCGGGGCGAGCTATTATCTGGGCATTAGTTATGCGATGACGGGTTTTGTTATAGGGCAAACGATACTTTTTTTGTTAATGGCTCGTGCCTTTTGTCTTGAATGGGGAATGCCGTTTCAATTCAATTTAGACTTTCTTAGATATTTTAAACTTCACCCTGCCTTAGTGACGTGTGGGTTGTTTTATAATTTAGGGCTTTGGGTAGACAAATTTATTTACTGGTTTCTGTCTCCGCAAAACATGCAGGTCGGTAGTATTTTCTATTCGTGTCCATTGTATGATGTCGCTGTTTATTTGAGCTTCATATCAATTGCACCTGGAATGGCGGTTTTTCTAATGAAATTAGAAACGGATTTTGCAGAAAAAATGATGCAATTTACAGACTGTATTTTTAACCATGCGACCTACGAAGAAATGAGTCGACTAAATGAAGAAATTAAGGTGTCGATACGAGAAGGCATTGGCTTGTTGATAAAGGTTCAGGCCGTGGTTACAGGTGTCCTATTAGTGAGTGCAGATAGAGTTCTTAAGTTACTCAATTTTGGAGCGGTTCAAACCGGGATTTTTCAATTGGCTTTAGTTGGAGTATTTGTTTTGGTAATATTTCTATCTCTATTGACGGTTTTGTTTTACTTGGATCGAATAAAGGACGCTGCCATTTGCTGCGTCTTTTTTTTCGTCGCGAATACCACTTTTACCTATATTAACATACAAGGAGGGGAGCAGTGGTATGGATCTGGATTTGCGCTATCTGCCGCATTAACTTTGGTGCCAGCGATGTATTTCGTAAATATCCATTTAGACAGGCTGTTGTATCGAACACTTGTGGGCATCCCTATTAAAGGGATAAGTGATTGAGTAATCTAATCTTTTGTATCGACTTATTGAAGAATTACATAATGATTTAGCACTATGGCACCAGTATTGATATATAAAGCAGTTCACTTAGTAGGTATAATGATGGTTTTTCTATCCTTCGGGTTGATGATCGCAAGGACGACATTGAGTCCTGAAGACAAGAGTTTTAAGAAACTAGGAGGAATGCTTAGTGGCATTGGTTTATTTGCAATGCTCCTCGGTGGGTTTGGTATGTTAGCTAAAATGAAGCTTGGTTTCCCTGTGTGGATTATTATTAAAACAGTGCTTTGGGTTATTTTGGGTGGCTCAATTGCTATTGCTAACAGAAAAGCTGAACTCGGTAAACCGCTTGTGTTTGGAATTATTTTGCTAGGAGCCATTGCTACTTACGTTGCATTGGCCAAACCTTTTGTGGCTCAGCTTTAACGGTTTTGTTGTGAATTCTCGATAAGGTATTTTATGGTTGAGCGAAGAACGCAAAAGAGAATGACACTAGGGCATTTGTTTGCCATGAACTATCTTGACGATAAGTCAGGGGAACTCGTTTTGTTAAATTCATCTAACCTTAGTCGTAAAGGTGTAAGCTTTGAATAACCAGATTGCCACAATTTTGTAGTTGGGGATTTGATTCAACTGAGGTTATTGAGTTTCTCTAAAAAAATCTGCAATTGCCTATAGAGGCAAATGTTATATGGATTAATGATGGAGAAGTGGGCGCGGAACTTGTTAGTCAAAATGAGAAAAGTCTGATGTGGATAGCGCATCTGTGTGCATTTATAGAAACCGTAGAGTTGATCGAAGATTCATTTCAAGATTAATCGTTCGTTAATTTATCTAAATGGGGAACAATTCTCCGTTTTCTTTCAAAGAATTATTTCACAACGAGGCATTTGTTACTACTGCTGAGTAACAATAAAACTTATTGGAGGTGATAAACTAGGTTTATCCTTCAATCATACCGGCCGCAACCGTTTCATTCGTTAGTGGATCAATCAAAACAAAGCTGCCTGTGATTCTATTCTTACGATAGTTGTCGTAAAAGATAGGCGTTGAAGTCCTGATCTTTATACGAGCAATGTCGTTAAGCTGAAGTTCCAAATCGTCTTCGATTTTATGAAGCGTGTTGATGTTGACTTTGTAACTCACTTCTTTGACGATAGCTTTTGCTTCATTTGAAGTATGCCTGAAAATGTACTTGTTTTTGGCAATCAAAGGTTTGTCGGTGAACCAGCAGATCATGGCATCAATGTCTTGTCCAACCTTTGGTGGGTTGTTTTTCTTTGTGATCATGTCCCCTCGACTGATGTCGATTTCATCCTCTAACGTTAACGTTACAGAGTGAGGGTGGAAGGCTTCTTCTAGTTCTTCATCCATTAAATGAATGGCTTTTACTTTGGTTGAAAAACCTGATGGTAAAACGGTAACAGCATCTCCTGGTTTGAAGACTCCACCGGCTACACGGCCTGCATACCCTCGGAAATCATGATGCTCTTTTGATTGTGGTCGTATGACCCATTGCACAGGGAAACGAGCATGGACGTGATCAGCCTCGGATCCGATATAAACGGTTTCCAAATGATAAAGTAGAGCCGGTCCTTGATACCAGTCCATGTTGGTTGATTTATCAACAACGTTGTCCCCGTTTAGGGCACTGATTGGAATAAATGTAATGTCTACAATATTAGATAGACGAGATGCGAAAGATGTGAATTCGGCTACTATCTTATCATAAGCTTCTTTACTGTGATCAACCAAATCCATTTTGTTAACACATACCACTACGTGCTGAATACGTAAAAGGTTAGCGATGAAAGAGTGGCGGCAAGTTTGTTCAACAACACCATGTCTCGCATCAATCAAAATGATCGCAAGGTTTGCAGTAGAAGCACCGGTAACCATATTGCGGGTATACTGAATGTGACCTGGAGTATCGGCTATGATGAACTTTCTCTTTGGTGTAGCGAAGTAACGGTAGGCTACATCAATTGTAATTCCTTGCTCTCTTTCAGCTCTAAGACCGTCGGTTAAAAGCGCGAGGTTAACCGTAGCATCACCGCGTTGTTTACTGCTTGCCTCGATAGCTTCTAGTTGATCTTCGAAGATGCCTTTACTGTCGTAAAGGAGTCGACCGATAAGAGTGCTTTTTCCATCATCAACACTACCAGCAGTAGTGAAGCGTAGGAGTTCCATGTCTATGTATTTTGGTTCGTCTGATTCCATGACTAATTTATTGAAAATTTATTGTAGGCGATTGAAGCGTTGATTTTAGAAGTATCCTTGTTTCTTACGGTCTTCCATTGCTGATTCAGAACGCTTGTCGTCTGATCGTGTTCCGCGCTCTGTTTGTCTTGCCGCTGCAACTTCTTCGATGATCTCATCAAGATTCTTAGCAGTAGAGTGGATCGCTCCAGTACAAGTGGCGTCACCGATGGTTCTAAATCTAACGACTTCACGTTTAACTTCTTCATCTGCTGTAGGCGAAATGAAATCTGTAACTGCTAGGGTAACGCCGTTTCTTACGATCACATCTCTTTCATGTGAGAAGTATAAAGAAGGCATTTCGATTTCTTCTAAGCGGATATACTGCCAAATGTCCATTTCTGTCCAATTACTGATAGGGAAAACTCTGAAGTGTTCGCCATGATGCTTTTTACCATTAAGAATATTCCAAAGTTCAGGACGTTGGTTTTTGGGATCCCATTCCCCAAATTCATTCCTGTGTGAGACAAAGCGTTCTTTTGCTCTGGCTTTTTCTTCATCTCTACGACCGCCACCAAGTGCAGCGTCATACTGACCTTCTTCAAGTGAGTCTAGTAGCGTTACGGTTTGAAGACCGTTTCTGCTCGCATTGATTCCTTTTTCCTCAATGACTTTTCCCTCATCAATAGATTTTTGAACGAGGCCAATCGTTAAGTCCGCATCGATTTTCTTAACAAACTCGTCTCTGAATGTTATCGTTTCTTCAAAGTTATGCCCAGTGTCTACGTGAAGTAGAGGAAAGGGGAGTTTTGACGGATAGAATGCTTTACGAGCGAGATATGCCATTACGATGGAATCTTTTCCACCGGAAAAGAGAAGCACAGGTTTCTCGAACTGTGCTGCCGTTTCCCGCAAAATGAAGATCGCTTCAGATTCTAAATGTTTTAGATGATTTACTGTATATTGATGCATGTTATTGTTTTCCTATCTTTGGATAGACGAATTCTGATAAAATTTCGAGACTTTTTTCAATACTTTCTTGTTCAGTATCAACAGTTAAGTCAGTGGTTTGTGGTTCTTCAAAACTAGAGCCTTTTCCAGTAAATTGTGGAATTTCGCCTTTTTTTGCTTTGGCGTAGAGGCCTTTTACATCTCGATCTTCACATTTTTCAAAAGAGCACTTGATGTAAATTTCGGAAAAATCGGCCTCACCTATGGTGCTTTTTGCAAGCTCTCTAAGATTGCATGTCGGTGTAATAAAGGAGGTTATGACGATTGCGCCATTGTTCATGAAAAGTTTCGCAACTTCGGCAATTCGGCGAATATTCTCAAGTCGGTCTTCATCGGAAAAGCCTAAGCCTTTGTTTAAACCCGAGCGAATGTTATCACCATCGAGTAACACAGTATAATAGCCTTTTTCGGATAATTTACGCTCAAGGGCATTGGCTAACGTGCTTTTTCCAGAACCCGATAAACCATAGAGCCAGAATACTTTAGCACTTTGTTTGAGTAAGTCTTCCTTGTCTTCACGATTAAGCATACGTGAGAATTCAGGATGTATATTATCGGTTGTCATTAAGTAATGTTACTATCGGTCTATATTTATAAAATCGCGTGGATTCTGTCCGTTATTCTAGAAAACTCAATCTTTAATCTAAATGGCATTCGTCATTTAGATGCATTAATGAAGATGTCTCATATTTTTTGATTGATGGGGGATTAAGAAATTGTAGTAATTAAGGAATGGAAGATTTTGGTGTGATCGGTGTAATCATAGGCTCATTTGTTGGAGTAATGGGTGCGGTTATTCGTTCTTGCATTGCTCTTGGGAAAATTGAATCAAGTACTGAAAGGAAATTTGTTTTTAAAGGGCTCACTATATATGTGGTTACGTTATGCCTGTTTCTTGTGGGTATTTTTCATCTTCCAGAACCTTTCAATTACGCGTTGTGGTTGCCATATGGGATATTCTTACCGTTGAGCATCACGCATTTTAACAGAGTTCAAGGCCAGATAAGAGCGGAACATGTTAAAAATCGAAAGTTTAGAAGATTCGCCCGACAAAAAGAGGGTTTTGAATAGGATCTCAAGCTGTTGCTGTACAATGATTAATAAATTCATTCATTTGGCTCAAGAATAATTATTGGCACATTAATTGCTCTGTATCAACAAGATATGAAGAAGATGATAAATCCGTTACAAAACTGGCTTTTTGACCCTTTTGAGGTGGCGCTTTCAAAACAAGCAATAAAACTTTTGCGAGAAGGTTGGAGTGGTGTTTTTCGGCAGGTGATTCTTGTGGAAATGCCAGTAGAAAAGTTAGGGGAACATTTCAACGAAACAATAGGTCGTCCAACAAAAGAACTTTATTCG
>CAWUTK010000234.1:0-8632 GCA_963924785.1 uncultured Opitutales bacterium | reverse complement strand
TCAGAAATGATTTTTATAATTTCAGTTTCTAAATCCAATGTTTTAAACAATGACTCAATTTTATCAAGGGTGTCGGCAAACTCCTCGTAATCTTTATTGGCACAAACTTGAGTTAGTTCTGGACGAAGTAGCGATTGAATTGCTACAGTGGCTTTTCGGTTATGATTTTGGTTCACAACAAAATTATAGACACCGTTTTTGCTCAAAACCAGCCAAAAAAGCAGGTTTTGAGCTTTTTTATTTTATGCAATATATTGACTGGCAATTCATTGCATTTCTGGGACAGGCTCTATTTATATGGAACGGCAGCAGGAATTGGGATCAGTAACAACATAACGGTAAACAGCACCGATACGGTTAATGATGAATACGTATACTTAGGCGGCAACAATACTAGCGGCACTGTCTCATTCACGGGCACCGTTACCAACACCATTAATGATGGAGGAGCCATTACTAATGCAATGCGCCTCAATGCTGAATCTGGAGGCACCGTTGATTTTTCAGGACTCTTCACAAATTCAGGAACAAAAGATATTGAAAAAATAGGAGCCGGGACAATCACCTTCTCCAATGCCTCAAATAATTTTGGCAGCAATGATTTATACATTTCAAATGGGACATTAAATATTGATAACTCAGGCTCACTGGGAACTCTTGGAGATATTTTCGTAGGCGACACATCCGGAAGCAACTCTGCGACATTAGAAATTGGAACTGCAGGAGTAAGCATTAGCGATGCTATCAATATACAATCCGGTAGCAGCGGAACGATGAGTCTTGGCACAAGTAACTCTAGTGGCATTGCAACTTTTTCTGGGACAGTGACATTAAATCAAGATATTACACTGACTTCAATCGCAGGCGGAACGAGTTTATTTACCGGAGATATTACCGACAATGCCCTAACAAATGTAAATGTAAATATCGATGCGGGTGGAGGTATCGTTAAATTTGGGACAACCGCAAAAACATATGCCGGTGGAACATCAACCTCAACAACATTAAATAGTGGAGAACTGCTTCTTGGATCAGCGGACCTAATTCCAGATGCAAGCAACATAACCTTTTCTAGCGGAACTCTTGATCTAGCGGGATTCAATGAAACAGTTGCCGTCGTTGATTGGACCGCGACAAGTTACCTCGATTTTGGCTCTACCACAGGATCCAACACATTTACTTTCAGCGATGATGATAACACAGGCGTCGTTGGCACCCTACTCGTCACTAACTGGGAAGGAAGCGCAACAGACCACTTTACAACAACTTCTGCATTAACAACCAGTTTCCTAGACAACATCAAATTTCAAGGATTTGGAACAGGCGCGCAAAAATCTGGCAATGACATTATTCCTTCTGTTTCAGCATCTGACTTTTTTGTATGGGATAATGGTGGCGGAGATACACTATGGGATACAAACACTGACTGGACTGGGGAAAACTCTGTAGCAGATAACACGAGTCCTGGGTTAGGTGCAGACAATTACAATATAAAATTTGATGCAGCAGGAACTGGCGATGTATTATTAGATGCAAACACCACATTCAACACCCTTATTTTCACATCATCTGCAGTCAGTTCATTTACTTTAAAAAACGACATGGGAGCCAACTATACCTTTACCGTAGACGGTATACTTCCCGTTATCCAACAAAACTCTGCGGTCAACCATACCTTTACAGACAACACTTCAAACACCCTTGGTATAGTGCTAACAGCAGACGTGTTATTCTCTGGAACCGGATCGGGTTCGATTGTCATTGGAAGTACCATTAGTAGCACTGGTGCAATTACTAAATAGGGAAGTTACACATTAGAGCTCAATGGTAACAACACTTTTTCTGGAGCTGTAACAATTAACTCTGGAACGATAAAGGCTGGACACGCCAATGCATTTGGAACAACTGGCACAGGGACAACGATCAATGACGGCACAGTGCTTGATTTAAACGGACATGCTTTAGCATCAGAATCATTCACCGTTTATGGTGCAGGCATCAGTTCATCAGGCGCCATCATTAACACGAGCGGCACAGCAGCAACAGTCGCAGGAAGTATTATAATGGCGAGCAACACGACATTTTCTGGAACAGGTGATTATTCAATAGACGGCGTGCTTAGTGGCGGATTCAATTTCACAAAAACAGGCACAAACACAATAACCTTGAGCGGAACAAATACTTACACAGGCCAAGCAAATATTAATGCAGGCACCCTACTCTTAACAAGTGAAATCGACAGCGATATCATCCTCTCAGCAGGAATCCTTGCTGGTGGCAATGGAGCCACTTCCGTTTCAAATAAAAATCTAACACTCAGTGGGACTGGCACAGTTTCGCCAGGTAACGGCGTCGCAGCACAGTTAACACTCGGTGATGCAACCACCGATACGTTCAATTGGACTGCAGGCACGTACGTTTGGGAAGTTGCTGGCAACATGACAGACTCTGGAACTGATAACGATAGCGACGGTGTGACTGATGCTGACGGATATGGATCCGAAGGGGGTTTAATAACCTGGGACATCCTATCATTCAGTGGAGCACTCAACTTAAGTGGAGCCTCTACTGGATCGATAACAATTGATATCAATGAAATCGGCAGTATTACGCAAACAACCACGCAAGGTAGCTACCTAGGCGAAATGAAGATATTGGTCGCCAATAACATTATTGGTTTTAACGAAAGCTATTTCACATTAGATTCTAGCGGATTTTCGTCTCAAGCAGATTCAACTGTTTGGAAAATATATCATCATGATAACGCCTTATGGCTAGCCTACCAAAACGTATAGACACCTGAACCTTCAACCTATCTTATGATCTTTGGTCTAATTATCCTCGTCGGATACAAAGGATATAAATTTCAAAAATTGAAGAAGTCCAAAATTAACCCAACGTCTTAGATACGATTTCATACACATCCCTTGAAAGGCCACCGTGTGCCAATATTCGTTTTAACTGAAATTCCATTAAAAGTTTTCTATTAGGGCCTAGTTTTGAATACTTCTTAAAACCGAGAGAGAGGCTTGCCGCCACATTTGAATTAAATGAATCCACCTGCAATACTTTATCGGCTAAATATTTATAACCCCTACCCGTCTCATTATGAAACTGAACGAGGTTATTCATAAATGCCCCATAAAGAGATCTGATTTTATTCGGGTTTTCACTATCAAACGAAGAATTCTTCTCTAAGCCCTCTAATTCAATATGAATCGAATCCACACTTGATGAAGCTTGAATAGCAAACCAGTTATTCATAACTAGAGAATCATCCTTCCACTTATCGTAAAATTCGTTAACCGCCTTTTTACGAACGACCGGCTCTAATTCACATAGTATCGAAAACGCGGCTAATTCATCTGTCATATTATTCGACTCAGCCATTTGTTTAACAGCTAAATCTTCAAATGTACGAAGACCTGTTTTTGCCAGATAATATAAAGCTTTGTTTTGCAGCGCACGTCTTCCGACTTCCTGGGGTTCAACAGAATAATTTCGATCAAAAGAAAAACGTATATCATAGATTGATTTCAATTGTTCAGTAAACTTAGCAGACAACTCCATTATCAAAGTTTCTCGAGCTACATGAGCACTGTCAAAGTCGCAAACATCCATTCTCTCAACAAGGACAATCCCTGATGGCATCGAAATAAACTCCGCTTTCAAATCATCATCCAGATTTTCATCCAATAGAATAGAACCAAACGCATCAACAACACGGGGATCAACATTTAAGGGTTCCCCCTTCTGACTTGCCGCGATTAATAGTTCAAGTTCAATAATTGCCAAACGTTGGCCGGCCTCATATCGATTGAAAGCATCATTATCGTGAGTAAACAAAAAGATTAATTCTGCTTTAGAGTATTCGTAATTCAATTTCACAGGGGCTGAAAAATTTCGTAAAAATGAAGGGACTGGCTTTGAACTAATACCGGTTATAGTAAATGTTTCCTCAAAGCGATTCATCCTCATATACCCCTGCTTACAGCCTAAGTTTTCAGAATTAATAATAAACTCATCACCCTTTTCATCCAACAACCCAAATAAAACAGGGAACAGGTAAGGCTTTTTAGATTCGCATTCTGAAGTTGGACGACAGGATTGCTTTAAACTAATAGAATAACTATGACGCGATTCATCATAGGACGTCTCAACATTTACTTCAGGTGTCCCAGCTTGATGATACCAAGCATCCTTGAATTTCGTAAAATCAACCCCTGAAACAATTTCCATGGAATGAATAAAATCTTCCGTCGTGACAGCTTGACCATCATACAATTCAAAATACTTATCAATCCCTTCACGAAACAATTTCCCACCGATGAATAGATGAATCATCCTTATCACTTCAGCGCCTTTTCGATATACAGTTGGAGTGTAAAAATTATTTATCTCTATATACGATGCTGGCTGAATAGGATGAGCGGTGGGACCCGCATCTTCGACAAATTGAGTATTTCGTAGATAGTTTACTTCTTCAATCCGCTTTACTGTTCGAGACATCATATCGCATGAATACTCTTGATCACGAAATACAGTTAAACCTTCCTTTAACGTTAACTGAAACCAGTCCCTACATGTCACTCGATTCCCTGTCCAATTGTGAAAATACTCATGGGCAATGATTGATTCGATTCGTTGATAAGTTGCATCTGTCGCAGTCTTTGGATTGGCTAAAACACAAGTTGAATTAAAGATATTCAATCCCTTGTTTTCCATTGCGCCCATGTTAAATGCATCAACAGCAACAATCATATAAATATCTAAATCATACTCCAAGCCAAACCTATCCTCATCCCACTTCATTGCAGACTTCAATGAGTACAGCGCATGCCCTGCACGATCTTCATTTCCTTTATCAACGAACACCTGCAGTAAAACGGATCTACCACTTCTGGTGATAAAACGATCCTCAACTAAACCCAAGTCTCCAGCTACTAACGCAAACAGATACGAAGGCTTTGGAAAAGGATCCTTCCACAATGTAAAATGCCGCCCATCGCTTAGATCACCTCGGTCAACCGGATTGCCATTAGATAGTAATACGGGAAAACGCACCTTATCCGCCTCTATCCTTGTTTGATAAACCGACATCACATCTGGACGATCCAGGCAATATGTAATACGACGAAAGCCCTCTGGCTCATTTTGCGTACATAGAATGTTCCCTGACTGGTAAAGTCCTTCACAGGACTTATTTGTCTCAGGCGATATTTCAACCTCCATATTCAGCACGAATGCATCAGGTGCGGATATGATGGTTAATTCATCCTCACTCACTTCAAATTCATTCGCATTCAAAATCCGTCCATCTATCGCAACAGCAATTAACTTTAATGCCTTACCATGCAAAACCAATGACTGGCCTTTTACATTTTCTCTATTCGTTATTTTAAAAGCAGAAATGACTCTCGTATGCTCCTCGTAAATACGAACATCCAGTGATGTTTCACTGATCAAAAAAGCTGAAGGTTTGTAATCCTTCAAAAACACAGTTTCCGGCATATTGTTGTTCATGCCTACAATAAGAATCCATCAATAGATTTTTAGCAAGCGAACTAATAGATACACAGGTGAAAAGCTATTGTAACTTACCTTAAAACCTCACTCGCGCCCGTTTCACTCGAGACGCAGGGGCGCGGAGACTTGGACTTTAGATATATCCTTTTGGAAAGATTCACTGCTTCTACTTTGAAATCTATTCAAACTTCCCCTCTTTTTTTTATTCTCTCTGCGCCTTTGCGTCTCGAGTGAAACGGGCGCGAGGAATTTCCACCGTGTTCCGCTTCCTTCAAAGTTATACCTTCTACGATTAGTTTATCTTAAATATAATGCTTTGAGAAATCCACTCAGACCTCTCAAAGCATCCGTTTTCGTGTTTGTTCGTGCTTTTCGTGGTTAAAAGCCGAAGCATCCGTCACCTTCACAGCAACCAATTTCTCCGTTTAAAATTCACAACGTTACACTACTTAAAACAACTTTTCTAAATCGGCCCACTCGGAATCAGAATCGTCGTTCATCTTTTTAATGTTGCCTTCGAAGTCCGTCCACATCTCTTGATTAATCATTTCATAAGAATGGCCCCAGAAATAGAACACACCGCTCTCTTTTGACGCATCATAAATAGACCAAAAGTCTTTAGAAAGGAAATGGCAAGAAGGATGAAACTCAAACGGATCTTTTGGTGGAAACGATGGAGTTATATTTTTCACCGTACGAGCATACGAGTGACCCGCTGATTTTATTATCTCTATAACCGATTCATCATACGAACCGAACGGATAAGCAAAGCCTTTGATTGGTTGGCCAAAGATATCCTGTAAGATCTTTCTATTATCAATAATTTCCGATTTCGCTTCATCTAAAGGAAGTTGCTCTAAATGAGGGTGACTAAAACTATGATTCGCTATAGTGAATCCTTCGTAGATCGAACACAATTCGCCTTTCGCTAATCTCAGTACCTCTGTCTCTTTAAAAGTCCAACCATTGCCACGATCCCCTTCATGCAACCTAGCATTTAGATTAAACGTGGCCTTAGCATCATATCGCCTAAGGATTTCAATCAACTTTATATCTGCGACAATTCCGTCGTCCCAACATTGAACTATTTTCATACACTAAAAGTTTATTAAATAAGGAAATAATGAAAACCAAAAATCTTTCGAACAGGTTCCTGAATTCTTAATTTCCTTATTAAAAATTTTTACCGATAACCTCACGAGGTTAGAGCGACTGGTAATAAGCAATTATTGACCGTAACCAGCCAAGACAACTTTAAGTTGAACTTCGTTAGAAACCTTCAACCGTGTCGCCGGATTTAGCTTCAAACCATATTCACCAAGCTTTATTGAGAATTCTGAACGAACAACCAATAAATCCCCTTTACCGTAACCTCTAGTTTTTGCGCCATCTTTAACCAAAGTGATTGTTACAGGAGCATTGACGGTTTTCTTAACCCCCATTAATGTTAAAGATCCCGCAACTATACCCTTAGTCATATCACCGTCGGTCTCGGTTACTTTCAAGGAATCGATATCAAAGACAACATTGGTATTAATTGGAACATTCAACCACTTCTTACCCTGCATCACTTCCGTCATTTTCTTATTTGCCACACTCAATGATGCCGAACCCAGATGAATACTTCCACTTGTTTTCTCGGGAGCACTACTATCAAACTCAACTTTACCCGTAATATCGTTACCTGACCCACTAATAAACTCTAAAGGCGCATCTAACATAAAAACGATATGATTGACCCCCTTAGGATCTTTAAAGTCATATTCAGCCGCTTGAGCGTGGAAAACAGGTGCACAGATCGCTAAACAAAGCGTTAAGAAGTTTTTATATAATTTCATAGTTAGTGTGTGTATTAATTGGGTTTCTCTTTATTCTTATATATTAGCGAAGCTTATTTAACTTTCTTGTTAAATAAAGATAAATTATTTCTCAGGTCCATGAAAAAAAAATCAGACGTGTTATTCTTTTTGAAGAAGCCTAACATCCGCCCATGTCGCAGTGATTCCTTCTACGGGTCTGTTTACGGTGCATGCCAAGAAGGCAGTTGAGCAATCAAATGGACATCTTTTATCTGTATTTCCATTTGATTGCTCATTCTATGAGTCAGCCTGAAATGTCAAAGCCTCACTATTAGAAAGTTCATCAAGAAATAAAATTAATCCTTAGGTTACAACAAGTGTCACCGAAATGAGACAACCAAGAGAATCCTATTTGAAACCAAAATTATTAGCCAGACCGAGCGGTTCCAGGATCCTCTCTCCATCGATAACACTCATTGACTTAGGATAGCGTATAGAACTTAATATCCCCATCACTGCCTGGTGTAAAATCGACATCTGGCAAAACTACACCTTCGTCAGATGCCAGCGGAACTAGTTTTTGATAAGACTCCTCGTCAAAAGAACAGGCTGCACCTGCATTTAAACCTTCCATAATTTCTCCATAGGTAAGCTTTGTTATTTTCAATTCCTTAGAGTTTCCCCCATTTGAATTTTCTAAATAACCTTCCATTTTTTCATAGGAACCAGCAATTATACACGCATCGACATCATCACATACGATATCACCATTTTTTGTAATTCCCCAGTACCCTATTATTTCCTCATCATTCTCTGTCATTTTTTTACACCAATCCCATTATATTTCTCTAATTCTCAAAACCACATCATTATAAAACCTTAATGCAATCAATTGAATCTCTAAAATGACCATTCAAGTAAAACGTCATCTTTTTTATTTTTTCAGATCGCACAAGATGAGGGACAACCATTCGAAGTCAATCCCTCTCCAAACGATATTAATTTTCCCCATCAACAAATCTCCTGTATTTCCAGTTGGGTCTGCCACCTTCTTTAATACACCTCCAGTATTTAAATTCGCAAGAAATCGCTGATTGTTTTCGACTAATGACTTTTTTAAAACAGAAAAAACGGTGCCATTATTCTTTCGAAGCATAACTGACCGTTGATCCTGTCTAACGAATTCAGCATCCAGCCTGCGCCCTTTAGTATCAACCCATGTTTTCGCCGATAGGTTAAAACTAAAAACAAATAAAGCTGCTAATACATACCGTGTCATTTAAATTTTTAACTGTTCATAAAAAAAG
>CAWUTK010000233.1:0-15760 GCA_963924785.1 uncultured Opitutales bacterium | reverse complement strand
GAGCGAGAATTAATTGATCGAGAATGTCGAGCTGGAGAACGACGCATTAAAAGTGCTCGATTTCCTATTTTAAAAACAATGGATCAATTTGATTTTAAAGCCCAAAGATCAATCAATGAGTCACTGATAAGGGAATTACTTCACGGAGAATATATAATGAAAAAAGAGAATATTCTTTTTTGATTATGGTCGTTGGCAGAATAAAATTATTATTAATCGAAGACGATGAAGATGATGCGTTTATTCTGATAGAAACATTAAAGGAGGTTTCACCGAACTTTATTATTGATCATGTAGATCGACTTGCTAAGGCAGCAGAATATCTGATGGAAAATGATGTTGATATTATTTTGTCTGATCTAAGTCTTCCCGACTGTCGAGGGATTGATACGGTTAGAAATGTTATTGATATGTCTGGAGGGAAAGTTCCAGTTATTGTGCTTACTGGTTTTTCCGATGATGAGATGGGCGAGAAAAGTATTCAAGTCGGAGCTGATGATTACCTTATAAAAAACGAGGTTTCTGGATCAATAGTTAGCCGTGTTATTCGCTATACCTTAGAGCGTCATAAAATTAAGCATAAGTTAAAAGAAACCAATAAGCTGCTTTCAGACTTTTGTCATACTGTGGCACATGATTTGAAGAATCCTTTAAATAGTTTTGGCTTATTTGTTGGTTTAGTTCAGGAGGATTTAGATCCTAGCGAGAATGGAGAATTGATTGATATGAGTGAAGTGATTGAGCAATCTGTTTCTAGGATGGCTCAGATTCTTGATGACCTATTATTGTTTGCAGAGAGCGGAGGCGATCCACTGGATAAAGAAGTGATTAATGTGAAGGAGCTTATTTTTAACAAAGTCCTTGTCGATTTGGGGCAGCGGATTAACACTTCGAATGCGATTATTGATGTGGGTGAATTAAAAAACATATTTTTTAGTCAAACTCACTTATACCAAGTTTTTCAAAATCTAATCAGTAATGCCCTGAAGTTTATGCCTAAGGATGTAATTCCATCGGTAAGTATTTATGCTAAAAGCGAAGAATATTATGATTGCGTTTGTGTTAAGGATAATGGCATTGGTATCGCACCTGAATATTTAGGCTCAATATTTAAACCTTTTCAGCGTCTTCATCGTGTAGACCAATATCCCGGCACTGGAATTGGCTTAGCTACGATTAGTAAAATTCTTGATAATTATAATTCCGAAATATCTTGCGAAAGTATTATTGGTGAAGGAAGCATTTTTACGGTGAAATTCCCTCGATTAAAACTGGAGGAAAAGGCTCTTACTTGAGACCTTTTAAGAAAGGGTAATGTTTAAGGTCTGACTCGTGATCAACATCATTCTTTTTGTCGAGTAGTGCGTAGCGTAGATCTTGTCGGTTAATTAAATCTATTGAGTCTTTGAGAACGCTGGTTTCACTCCACTGTATGTTGCTCCAGAAGTCTAAAAGTTTTGGCATGCCAATAAGGTAATAGCCTCCATCAAAAGTCGGACCGAGCACAATGTCGTTTTTCTTTAAATGATTAAACGCGGTGCGGATGTTATCGCTTGAAATACTAGGGCAGTCAGAACCGATAAGAATAGCATTCGAAGCGGTTGCTAATTCTTCGCTAAGTGCATGCTTCATTCTCTCACCTAAGTCGGGGGCTTGGCATTGATCTTTGACCGGGATGTTTGGGTATCTTTCATCGAAGTAGTCCTGGGGACCACAGCAATATAAAATGAGTGAGAAATCCGGTATGTTTGATAGCTCACTAACTAATACGTCAACCATAGTTTTATAGACGCTTATGGCCTTATCTTGCCCGATAGTTTTAGCGAGTCGTGTTTTAACTTTCCCTGATGGGGCTTTAACAAAAACAATAAGCGTATTTTTGTCCTTAACCATCTGCCCCTAGTCGGTTAAATTTGGACGAATGTATTTTTCGACGTCTTTTTTGCTAATCCCTTTACGCTTAGCGTAGTCCACGACTTGTTCATCAGTTACTTTTCCTAAAGTGAAATATTTTGCATCTGGGTGAGAGAAGTAATAACCAGAAACAGAGCTCGGTGGAGTCATCGCACAATTTTCGGTAAGGGCGATTCCTGTATTTTCCTTTACCTTAAGGTGATCCCATAAAATACGTTTTTCAGAGTGATCGGGGCAAGTCGGATAACCTGGGGCTGGACGCAAGCCATTGTATTTTTCCTTGATGAGCCATGTTGTGCGTTCGTGGGCTTCGCCTTTGTTTCTCGGGATCCTTTGATCAAAGGTAAAAGGTTCTTCTTTGCCAAATCCCCAGTTGTCACGAACCAGTTTGTGCACGTATTCTGCTAAAGCTTCAGCAAATCGATCTCCTAGAGCTTGAACAATGATTGCGTTATAGTCGTCTTGTTTATCTCTAAACGTATTTGCAAATTCATCCACTTCATGACCTGTTGTTACCGCGAAGCAACCAAAGTGATCTGTGATTCCACTGTCTTTGGGGGCAATGAAATCGGAGAGGCAGTAGTGAGCTGATTCATCCGATTTTTCACTTTGTTGCCTTAGGAAATGATACTTGACGATTTCAGACTTATCATCGTTAAGATAAACCTCTACATCATCGCCAACGCTGTTTGCTGGCCAAAGGCCAAAGACGGCCCGACAGTTAAAGCGTTTATTTTTGATAATATCATCAAGTAAGCCTAGCGCATCTTCGTATAGACTCGTTGCTTCTTCTCCATATTTTTTATGCGTCAAAATACCAGGGAACACACCTTTTAAGTTCCAACTGTGAAAGAATGGCGTCCAGTCAAAATAATCCATGACGTGATCGAGGTCTATGTTTTCAAGAACGTGCAATCCTGTCTTTTCCGGGACTGGCACCGTGCTTTTCGTCCAGTCAATTTTGTATGAATTCTTGCGAGCCTCTTTGATGTCGATAGTTTCGACTTTGTTTTTGCCTGCTTCAAAATCTATCCTGATCTTTTCATAACGTTCAGCGGTTTCTGCTAAAAATTTATCCTTACGATCAGGACTCATTAAATGATTGCAGGCTTCGACTACCAGTGATGCATCTTGGATATGAATCGGTGGGACGGAGTAATGTGGCGCAATTTTAATCGCTGTATGCTTTTCACTAGTCGTTGCTCCTCCGATTAGAAGTGGCGTTTTGAACCCGCGTTTTTCCATTTCAGTGGCATTGTCCATCATCTCTTCAAGTGAAGGAGTGATCAGTCCGCTTAAACCAATTAGGTCGGCTTTTTCTTTTTTGGCTGCTTCAAGGATTGTTTCGCAGTTTACCATCACGCCAAGGTCGACTACTTTGTAGTTGTTGCAGGCTAATACAACGGCAACAATGTTCTTTCCAATGTCATGAACATCACCCTTTACAGTGGCGATAAGGAATGTCCCTGCAGAGCTACTGCCGCCAACTTTATCTTTTTCCATGAAGGGTTCAAGATAGGCAACGGCTTTTTTCATTACTCTTGCCGTTTTTACAACTTGAGGTAAAAACATTTTACCTTCACCAAACAATTTCCCCACGACTTTCATCCCATCCATCAGTGGTCCTTCAATGATAAGAATCGGCTTGCCGTATTTTTGACGGGCTTCTTCTACATCGGCATCAATATAGTCATTGATGCCTTTTAGAAGGGCATAAGCAAGACGATCTTCAACGCTGTCTTCGCGCCACTTCTTAATTTCAAAAACCTTATCTTTACCTTGGTCTTTAACTGTTTCGGCATAGTCGATTAAGGTTTCAGTGGCTTCTGGGTTTCTATTTAGTAGAACATCTTCCACCATCTTCAATAAATCCTTGTCGATTTCTTCGTAGACTTCAAGCATGCCTGCGTTGACGATACCCATGTCTAGACCTGCTTCTATTGCATGGTATAAAAATGCAGAATGCATGGCTTCTCTGACCACGTTGTTTCCTCGAAATGAGAATGAAATGTTGCTGACTCCACCGCTGGTTCGGCAACCCGGGCAAACTTTCTTAACTTCGCGAACAGCCTCAATAAAGTCCACTGCGTAGTTATTGTGTTCATCCATTCCGGTTGCAACAGTAAGGATGTTTAAATCGAAAATAATGTCTTGTGCGAGGATGCCTACTTTTTGAGTGAGTAGTTCGAAAGCACGTTTTGCAATTCTAACCTTTTCATCTTTAGTTGCCGCTTGGCCTTTTTCATCGAAAGCCATAACTATCATTGCGGCTCCATAGCGTTTACAAAGGGTTGCATGTTCTAGAAACTTTTCTTCACCTTCCTTTAGACTGATTGAGTTTACAACACATTTTCCCTGTGAACATTTAAGTCCTTCCTCAATGACAGACCATTTGGAACTATCAATCATGATCGGGACTTTTGAAATTTCTGGCTCGGATGCGATCAGGTTCATGAAGGTTTTCATGCACTCTTCTGAGTCAAGAAGGCCTTCGTCAAAATTGACATCAATGATGTTGGCGCCGTTTTCCACTTGTTGACGTGCAATAGCTAAGCCTGCTTCAAAATCACCATTTTTAATCAATTTTCTAAATCGAGGAGAGCCTGCAACATTGTTACGTTCTCCGACCATTACGAATGGGGCCTTATCTCCGATGATGTTGAACGGTTCTAAACCACTAAGTCTTGTGGCTGGCTTTATTGTCGGGAGTTTGCGAGGTGCGTGATTTGCCAAGCGTTTAGCGATGGCTTCAATATGGGGAGGGGTTGTTCCACAGCAACCTCCTGCGATATTGATGAGATTGTCCTCAGCCATTAACTCGACTGCATCCGCTGTTAGTTCAGGTGTTTCATCATAACCGGTATCGCTAAGTGGGTTGGGTAGTCCTGCGTTGGGATAGCAATGAATATAGCAATCTGCGACATCTGAAAGCGCTTTGATGTATTGCTTCATGTCCTTTGCACCTAAGGCGCAATTGATTCCAATACAAAGAGGTTTGGCGTGTGAAACGGAATTCCAACAGGCTTCAGCCGTTTGGCCGGATAGGGTTCTTCCTGATTTATCTGTGATCGTGATGGAGACAATTACAGGGAAACGTTCCGCTTGTTTGTCCTGCAGCTTTTCAAGTGCAAAGAGAGAGGCTTTTAAGTTTTATGTATCAAAGGTTGTTTCGGGTAGAAGGATATCGACTCCTCCTTCAAGTAAGGCTTCTGCCTGTTCATAGTAAGAGTCAACAAGTTCATTGAAAGAGGTTGCTCTGTATTCTGGGCGATTCACATCAGGAGAGAGTGAGGCTGTTTTGTTAGTGGGTCCGAGAATCCCTGCGACGAATAGTTCACGAGAGGGGTCTTTTTCTAAAACTTCATTAACTGCTTCTCTCGCGACTTTCGCAGATGCTAAGTTGATTTCTTTTACTGCACTTTCTAAATGGTAGTCGGCCATACCAATGCTAGTCGCACTGAAAGTATTTGTTTCAATGATGTTTGCACCGGCTTCTAAGTATTTTCTGTGGATGTCTCTTATGATGTCTGGTCGTGTGATGGACAACAGATCATTGTTTCCTTTTAAATCGATTTTGGTGTCCTTGAATCGTTCTCCTCGAAAATCTTCTTCTTGAAGTTTATGCCTTTGGATCATTGTTCCCATTGCTCCATCAATATATGCAATGCGGTTTTCTAAAATGGATTCTAGCTTTTTGAAAGCTTTACTCTTTGGTTTTTCTGTATTCATCGTTTTTTTGAAAATTGATTTAGGCTAATTTTAAAATGAAATCGTAATGTTTTTTTTCTACAGGTTGTATGGAAAGTCTTGAACCTTTTTGAACAACCTTCATGTCTTCGAGTTCTTTTGTTTCTTTAAGTGTTGGTAGAGATATTAGGTTTTTGAACTTCTTTACAAATTTAACATCTACCATGCACCAAACATTCTTCTCAGGGCTACTTTTTTTACAGAAATAGTTACTTTTTTTATCCAAGGCAAAATGGTCAGGGTAGGCTTCTTTACAAATAGTTGCTAGACCGGCAATCCCTGGAGGATTTGCATTTGAGTGGTAGAATAAAACGGCATCGCCGACTTTCATATCATCTCTCATGAAATTTCGAGCTTGGTAATTGCGAATGCCTTCCCACCAAATCGTTCCATCTTTTTGTAGATGATCAATTGAGTAAACATTCGGTTCGCTTTTCATTAACCAATATCGTTTTTTTGACATGAGGTTAAGGTAAGGGAATGCTATTGGAGTTAAAAGCAAAAAAGCTGCAACACGCTTAAGTGTTACAGCTTTTTGAATTTAGATTGTAGAAATATTTAATTAACTGAAATACTTCTAGGTTTAACTTTTTCCGCTAATGGCAGTGTCAGTGTGAGTATCCCATCTTCTAACTTAGCTGAAATGGCCTCGACGTTGATGTTTTCTCCGAGTTTAACCTGACGTGTTGCCTTGATGGTTTCGTTCTCGCAACTGTGATTCGCTGCTCTTTCAGTGTTAATGGTTAATATAGAGTCATGTACCTCGATTGATACATTCTCCTTCTTGACACCAGGAATCTCGGCACTTGCATAGAAATGCGTGTCATCTTTATTAATTTCAATGGTAAAGCTTTTAGAAGATGTGTTTTCGAAGTAATCATTGCTTCGGCTACAATCGCCGTAAAAGTTATTAAACCATTGGTCTAGTTCGTTTCTATTGTGTTTTACTAGTTTCATTTTATCGCCCTTGTTGTTTAATATTAATTTGATTTAAGGTTTGCTTAAATGATGCCAGTTTTTGATGTTATTTCTTAAGATGCTTATTATTAGATTGTTGTGTATTTTATAGTAATTGACAGTGGGCTTATATGGCGCTATTTTTTGAAAAACGATTAGGGGGAGCAATCAAGAGCGCCAAAATGTCTCTTTATGGAAGTATGTTTTCCTTTTTAACTTATTTAAGTTCATTGGTTTCAGATGATTTTGAATAGAGACGATTCGGCACAGGTATGTGCTGTATTGTCAGGTCTCTAACAAGTTGCAGGCTGGTGGCACACACCATCGTTCCTTTAATTTTTAAACACTCCCTAAGATCGTTGCACTTTAAGAGATGGATTTTATCAGGATACAATTATTAAGAAGTTCTAGGAGCTTGTTGTTGAATTGTTTTAGTTCACTGGGTGTTTGATCTGCGATAAAGACGATTTGTTTTTTTTCCCAGAGCATATCATCTATAATATGAAACAATATTTTTTGAAGAGCTTTATCGTTTGGAAAGTTTTGAATGTCTGAAAACACAAAAAGATCATTTGTTTGATATTTTCTCCAGAAAAATTCAGAATGACTTTCGTCGATATGCATTTCTCTATAATCATCAACGAAGGAACTTGGTGTTGCGTAGCAAACTCTTTGATCTTCTGTTGATGAATAGATGCTTTTAGCAATAATACTTAGCTAGTAGGATTTGCCGAAGAGATCTTTGCTTTGTATGTATAGCCCCGATCGTGCGAGATTGTATTCTGAAATGTAATTGTCTGGAGATAGCGCTGGTTTGATCGCTTGTAGTAAGTTACAAGTATTGTTCATAAGGAGTCCTTTTGTTGAGAGTTGTTCGTAGTTTTCGTAGTTAGTCTACTAAATCCCAAAACCGCTGATTTGAAAATAGGGAATAAACCCTATTTCTTATAAAAAAAATCCTTAAAACAGATGAGAGTAGCACAGACAATCATGTCTGTGTGAGAAGTTGCTCACGTTTTCTTATCGTGTGATAAGTCGCTCACACCTCCTCCATTATGACCCCGCTCGAATCGCCTGTTTTATTCTTTTCCAATTTGCTAGGCGTTCAGCTAGTAATTTCTCGGAGCCATTTTCTTTTGGTGTGTAAAATGATTGAGGATTAACCATATAATCTTGGCCCGAAATGCTGTCTTGGAAATTGTGACTATAGAGATACTCTTTTGAGTTGCCGGCGTCTTTGTTTGCTTTGCCGTGACTGTCTCGGAGCCATAAGGGAACTTCTTGGACGGGTTGATTGCGAATAGCTTCTTTTGCTTTTGCTAATGCACTGTAGGTGGAATTGCTTTTAGGGCAGAGTGCTAGGAAGACCGTTGCGTGGGCAAGGTGGTGCTCGCATTCAGGTAGGCCAATGAACTCGCAGGCTTGAAATGTTGATACGGCTAGGGTTAAAGCTCTTGAATCTGCGAGTGAAATATCTTCTGATGCTAGTATGACAAGCCGTCGTGCAATAAACCGTGGATCTTCTCCTCCAAGAAGCATTTTGGCTAACCAGTAGAGTGCTGCATCGGGATCACCTCCACGCATACTTTTAATGTAAGCGGATGCCGTGTCGTAGTGTTCGTCTTCATTTGCATCGTAACGAATTTGACGTTCGGAAGCGAAAGCTTCTAATTGGGTTTCAGTAATGTTTGAACCGAGCGGTTGGGAAAGAACGAGAACTTCGAGTGAATTGAGGCCGCGTCTCAAATCGCCTTGAGAATACAGGGCGAGCTTTGAAATAACGGTGCTTTTAATGGTGCATTTATGGTTTCCGAGCCCGTTCTCTTTATCGCTAAAGGCCTTGTTGAGCACTTCTGAAATAGCCTCTTCAGTGAGAGGCTCCAATTTGAAAAGATGACTCCGACTTAGAAGCGGTGCATTGATATAAAAGCCAGGATTGTGGGTGGTTGCTCCAATGAGGCGAATATTGCCGGCTTCTACATCAGGTAATAGTAGATCTTGTTGCGATTTGTTAAAACGATGAATTTCATCGATGAAAAGAATGGTTCGAGCTTCGGGTTCATAGCGAGCAATTTTCAATATTTCACGCAGTTCAGCGACATTTGATAAAACGGCGTTAATTCTTACAAATTTACAAGTGGAATGTGCTGCAATGACTTCGGCAAAAGTCGTTTTACCTGAACCGGGAGGGCCATAAAAGAGCAGACTCCCGAAGTTACCGGACTCAATGAGCCGAGGAAGGAGGCAGTTTTCTCCAACGATATGATTTTGTCCAACAATTTCGCTGATATTGCGCGAGCGCATACGTGCCGCGAGCGGAGCAGAGGGACTCGTTTTTGGCTTCCCCTGGGAAGGAGTCGAGAAAATGTCTGTTTGTTCGGCCAAGGGAAGGTTTTAGATGTCCAAGGTTTTTTGTTCGCCAGAACGTTTTGGGTTAACCGAGTTTTGAATGTCTTCTTTGTGAAGGTGCTGAGGTGGCCCTTTAATTCGATCTTTAAGGGCTTGCTCTCTCCGATTAACGATTCTGTCGCACATTTGTTGAATATGCATTTTGAGCCACATTGAAGTGCTAGAAGTGTCTTGGTAATCAGCTGGGCCATAGTTGTCGATGCGTTCCGTTTGCAAAAGGTTATCCGTTTGTTCGAATTCTTTGGGTTCCTTGGGATTGTAAACCGCGAATGTTTTGCCTCCGCCTTTGTTCACAACTGAAAATACGGGGATATCGCTTGGGCCGTCTGCAATATAAATCATGTTTTCAATGGGAACTCGCCGATCTTCTTTTTGCATTTTAGCATTTACGTCGATTGACGGATTTTTGTTTGAACCTTTGTTTATTTCGAAAATGAAACGTGTTTTGATCGTGTTATCAACGATAGTCCCAATTTGGTTGATTTCGAGATCGATTGGAATTGATAGTTCGGATTGGCGGCTGAAGTATGGTGGGAGCGGGTTTTCAATGAACTCACAGGCGAAAACGCCATCGACGTGTTCTGCTATCTTACTCCCTCTGATCATTTCCGCTAAGCCGGTGCTAATGATGTAATGTTCAAGTTGAATGCCGTTTTTTCTAAAAAGAGGATTATCGGTAACTAAGTCTTTTAATGTTTTAAAGAAATCTGGAAGTCCCGGATAAAACTCAATGTCTTTTCCCACATCTCGGAGAATAGAATTTGTTAGCCCTTTTAGGGGTCCATTTTTAATGAAGCTGATGAGGTGATTTAAGTAGATCGTCTCTTTTGATACGTGGTGGCCTCTTTTAGCATAAATCTCTGGGAGTGCGTTGACCTCTTCCCAAAATAATTTTTCATCAATATTATAACGTTTAAATAGAGGGACTTGCATGTATTCAGGGATGAGCGTTTTGTCAAAATCCCAAATACAGGCGATTGTGTTTTGTGTGTGAAGTAGTTCTTTCTGCATGATTTAAAAGTGATTATCAAAACTCGGTTATGGGTATGCTGAACTAATATCCACTTTTGATCAAGGATTCCTAATAGGGTTCTAAAATGCTCTTCAAATAAATTGAGAGTAGATTACACGATTGCATCCTTTTGCGGTTATTGTATTAATCTTTATGTTTTAAGACTTAAATTAGATATTTCAAAAGATGGCTCAAAATAGGTATAATCAGCGCGGCGTTTCTTCTTCTAAAGAAGAGGTTCATCAAGTAGTGGATAAAATGGATAGGGGACTTTTTCCAGGTGCATTTTGTAAGGTAACTGAGGATTTTCTTACAGGGAATCCTAATTCGTGTAATGTTATTCATAGTGATGGATCTGGGACGAAGTCGATACTGGGATATTTGTATTACAAGGAAACGGGAGACGCTTCAGTTTTTAGAGGAATCGCTCAAGATAGCATTGTGATGAATATCGACGATTTGCTCTGCATTGGTGTGGCTGAAAGAATTATGCTTTCTAGCACGGTGAATCGAAATGCCAGGAATTTCCCTGCGGAAACACTTGCGGCCTTGATTCAAGGAACTGATGAGTTTTTGGAGTTACTTAGAAGTTATGGGGTTACTGTCTATAGCGGTGGCGGTGAGACTGCGGATGTCGGTGATTTAACGAGCACTGTGACTGTTGATTCATGCGCGGTCGCAGTCGTTGATAGAGAGAAGGTTATTGATAATGATAATATTGTTCCTGGTTTATCTATTATTGGGATCTCCTCTTCAGGTAAGGCTAACTACGAAACCGTTGAAAATAGTGGTATTGCCAGTAATGGATTAACAAGTGCGAGGCATGATCTATTGTCTCCATATTATCGTGAGAAATATCCAGAAACGTTTGATCCTTCAACTCCCATTGATTTGGTTTATTGTGGTCCTTATAAATTTGAGGATAAGCTTCCTGGAAGTAACATGACTGTTGGTGAAGCAATATTAAGCCCAACGAGGACTTATGCTCCAGTTCTACGTAAACTTCTTGAAAGTAATCGTTCTGTAATTAAAGGGTTGATTCACTGCTCAGGTGGTGGTCAGACAAAATGCAAGCGTTTTGGGCAGAAAGTTCATTATATTAAAGATAATTTATTGAGTGCTCCGCCGATTTTTACTGAAATCCAAAAACATAGTGGAACTTCATGGGAAGAGATGTATCAAGTCTACAATATGGGGCATCGCATGGAGGTCTATTGTGAACCGAGTGACACCACTAAATTGTTGGAAGTAATCCACTCGTTTGATTTAGAAGCACAGGTAATTGGCAAAACTGAAACAGTTGCTGGTGAGAATCAAGTGACTATCCGATCTGAATACGGAGAGTTTAATTATGCTTAAATTTAATTAAACGCGGTTATTCCGCAGAAATCATGTCGTTATGAGCGAGTCCGGTTGATTAGTTCAAATGATGTGATTTTTAGATCAGCATTTAATTTAGTCGGATTCTTTTTGTTTGCGACGATCTTTAATTCACTCAGAGATAAGTAAGGGGCTTCTTTTTTTATGGATTGCTGAAATTGGATTAGTGTGTCGAGGGTTACATCTCGGAATGTTAAACGCAAAGTGTGCATTTTCAGTTTTTCATCCTCTCTTGTGATAGGGGTGTTTAGACTGGCTTGTGAACCAGACTGCCGAACAAGAGTATCTACTTTTCCAACTAAGCTGTCTTTCGTGTAGGTTTTCTGTGAGTCAAAAATAACGAGACGGTCTTTTAGCTTATTTTCAATATCGTCTTTGTTTGCGATCCAAAAATTGTGTTTTGCTTTTTGAATATTAAGCGCAGTGTTAATTGTGCGTTGTTCGTTATAAGTAGAAATAACTCGATTTGCCCAAACGAATAAAATGACGAGCAAGCATGCGGTCATTAAAGCCTTTTCTCTGAGTGTGATTGAGAGGAAAAGTGTTTTTGATATGTGAAGACAGTGCCGTGCTTTATTCATTGTATGAAACGGTAGTTGGATCGGGGACTTTGTCTGGCATGTTCATCTCAAAAGAAAGCGAGAAAAATATATCTCCACCACGACTGCGTATATCCTTTAATTCAATTTTTTTGAATTTTTTAGACGCTTCGAGCTTTTTGGTGTAATCATTCACCTGCTGAGCATTCTGAGCGATACCATTTATTAAAAACGCTTTTATCGATAGGGCCGCGATTGTTTGAAAATAGATGGTTTTGGGGCGATATTTATTTAATGTGTTGAGAACAATAAACGGTTCCATAGTGCCCGTTGTGAGCATTTCAAGTTTTGCTAAGAGATTATCACGAGTTTCAATTTCGTTTGCTTCAGTTGATAATTCTTCTACGAAATACTCCTTATTAACAAGTCTTGTGGCATTGGCGATAGTGAGAATGTGGCAGATGAGAAGTAGCATTGCGGCAATGGCTGAACCAACAACAGTGTGCCATAAATAGCGTTCTTTATTCCTTAGACGTTGTTGGTCTATTGCAAATTGATCGGATCGGATATCGGCATTCCAAAGCGTTTTGTTTGATTTGATGCTATAACTTGAGACGGCTTCTTTTTTATTGATGCCATTCCCGTGAAGTATGATTACTTCGTTTTCTTGAGTTTGGATGCTTTCAACTGTACGTATTGCCTCTTCGTGATGGAATGAAATAGTCTGATGAATTGAGAGTAATTGGCTTTTTATTTCTTGAACCGCATTATCAACTGCAATGCCATTATCATGAGACTGGGTGATGACTGCAAGGGGCAGGGGATTGTGCGGGAGAAAAGCGAGTCCGGAAATTGACGTTTTTTCTTTGATGTAGAGGACCGTATGTTTTGCAAATGATTGGTTGCAGAAGACCAAGAATGAGGGGAATACGTATTTAAATTGGTTTAAATCTTTGTAACCTTCGTTTTCTAACCGCTTTGTAACTGCGGCATACAAAACTATTCTATTGTTTTCTTCGTCAAGAAGGTAACCCCATGAAAGTTTATCGAGACTAAAAGGGGAGAGGCTCTCTAGTGAGATTTCAATGAAATTGTCGTATTCATTTGAATCGGTTTCTTCTGGGATTTCGATGATCTCAATGAAAAAGAGATCCGCTGGCATCAAAAGAACTTGATCCCTTCGGTTATCCAATATTTCAGGAAGTAATTTGAGCGAATTGAAATCGGAAATCTTCAAAGGCTAGGTATGTGCTTTTTCATTTCAGTGTGAATATGCTTGAACGCTATTCTATTATTAAAACATTGTCTATCAAAAATTTCTGTTCTCAGAAAGATCAATAATAGTGAATGGATATGCAATGAAAACGCCTTCTATTGAAGAAGAGTCTTTCTCGCTTTTTTTGGTTACATCGACAATTCCTGTTAAGATGAAACTGGAATCACCCTTGGTGATCGTAACAGTGATTTTGATGATTTTGGCGGTTACGCTAATTAAGCTTTGACTGGCAGCATTTCCGGCAAAGGGTGATTCGGCGATAGATCCAAAATATAAATCATCTTCTGTTCCGGCTTCATTGTCGAGTCCAAGTAGATGTTCGTCAATAAGATCAGTGTTAACATTTGATAAGCGCGCGAGTGCCCCGATTACATGAGGCGGAGCCGTATTAATATTGATTGGAAATGATGAATAGGCGGATGTTGATTCTTTGTAAGCTTGGTAGGTTTCGTTAGTATTGCCTTCTTCATTAATGAAAATATCGGTGAATCCTTTGATCATGAAAAGTTCTTGTTGGCTTTGAATTGGGCTATTTGAAGCAACATAAGGAGGTGTTAGTGATTCGTAAAAATCATTTTCAGCACCGTTTAAACGAGTCAACTCGTCTTCATCTACCCAATCGAGTAATGCATCAGATAGGCTTTGTCTTATTGAGAATTCCACGTCGAGTTCTTCTAAAAGGACGTTCCAAAGTGAGGCGTCATCAGCGTTTAGGGGAAATTTCCCTGTTTCATCTTCGACTTTGACCGTTCGCTCAAAGTCATTATTTAACTCTAATCCTGAATATTCTAGCGGAGATCCCCATCCTTGTACTGGTGAAAAAAGTTCTTCTTCTATTTCTTTGAATTCTTGTAAGGTTGCTATCGCGATATCAAAAGTCGAGTAGGCTTCCACTCGTAAACTTTCTTTATCATGGAAGTGCCCTTGCAGTTTAATCTTGAATACAGCGTTTTCCATGAATCGAATTAATGTCACGGACATAATCATGATAAGCAGAAGCACGAAAATAAGAATACTGCCTGGACTTTTATGTTTCTTGAAAATTTTCAATAAATCGTGGTATTCGGTTTTTATTTAGAAATCATTTGGGTAAAATTCCTAACAAAATTGGAATAATTACCCATAAATTTATCGTTGTCAAAATATATCCATTGTGATTGATTATAAACTGTTTGAAGAATATTTATAAACTACACCCCGTTTTGTTTTTCCTTGCCCTGCCGTTGATTTTAATGAGTTCGGTTGTTTCGTCATGACCTCTTGTGTCGGATTCGACCGCAGCCACTCAGATGGCAACTTCCTCGTCGAGTTATTCTTTGTCTAACGCGGTCAAAAGTGCATTAGTGAATAATCCTCGGATTAAGTCTGCTAGTTATAGTGTGAAAGCTGCGAAACATGCAAAATGGCAAGGGACTGCGAATTTATTGCCAGATGTTACCTTGAATGCGAATGCGGAACTTGATCACAAGCATTCTGGAATAGGGAAGGATAATTCAAACCCTCATGATGTGAATTTGGCGTTCAGTCAACCGATTGTTGATTTTAAGGCTTTCGCTATTCGTCTCAGAGCAGCACCAGTTTTGTTAGCTGCTGAGTATGATTTTGAAGTGGTTAAGCAGAAAGTTATGTTAGAGGCAGCTAATGTTTTTTTGAAATTACTTGAATCGAATAAATTGGCTGAATTAACCAAAAAAAATCATGATTTAACTCAGAAGCATTTATTCGCTACGAAAGAGCGGTTTCAGTTAGGTGACTTAACTCGGGTCGATGTTAGCCAAGCTAGTTCAAGGTTTGCTTCTGCAAAAGCTATTTGGAAGCGTTCATTGAAAACGATAGCAAATAGTGAGGATGTTTTTATTGAAATAGTAGGCGATTTGCCAAAAGGAACATTGTTGTTTCCTGGAATTAAGACTGAAGCGTTTGAAAAACGTTTTATTTCTTCAGAGAGTGATATCGCTGACCGTCCCGATGTATTAAGCGAAGAAGCACGTTTGAAAATAGCTCAGAAAGAGTTAGCGATAGAAAAGTCCGAATTTTTTCCAACGGTTGAGTTAAGTGGCAAGGGAGATCGTGAATGGAAAAGCCGTGAAATTATCGGTGGAGATAAAATGGATGGCTACACTGTTGGTGTTGGTATTTCGGTTCCGATTTTTGGAGGAGGGATTCGAGTTGCAAAAACCTTGGAAGCAAAAGCCAAAATGAAAGGTAAAGAGTTTGATCTTGCGGTTGTAAAGCGACGAGCAGTTCGCGAAATTAAAAATGCCTTGAATGATTTGGACAATGCGAGAGATGTTTATGAAACTTATACGGACGGAGTCATTTCTGCTAGAGATGCACTTGATGGCGTAGAAGAGGAGTTTAAGGTTGGCTCAAGAACAGCGCTTGACGTACTTGATGCTCAAAATGAATTGTTTAATAGCGAAAAGGATCAACTCACGAGTCATTTTGATATAGTGAGGAGTCGGGTGAAATTATTGTGGGCAATCGGAATACTTTCACTGGATAATTTATAAAAGGGGGGGGGGA
>CAWUTK010000232.1:0-18134 GCA_963924785.1 uncultured Opitutales bacterium | reverse complement strand
ATTCAGCGAACTTTTTATCGCAACAAATTCAAGGTTCTGGCGAAATCGGAACTGCTAATACCGCTGCAGGAAAATACTTAGGACAACCGCTTTCCGGCAACCCTGGCTCACAAGCAGCCTCCTCAATTTCAGCAAAAGCAGGCCCATTTGCTACTGCGGGAACAGGAGCACCTGGATTTGCAGATATGTTTGAAGGCCTTGTTAGAGGTGTTGATGCAAAAGCAAAAGTTGGTGCTCAGAAGAAACGAGATATTTTACTAGGAAAAAGCGATAATGTAGCAGATGCAATGGTAGCCATGCAAGAAGCAGGTGTTGCATTTAATTTAATGCTTGAAGTCCGAAACAAATTAGTAGAATCCTACAAAGAACTCTTAAGAATGAGAGTATAGTGATTTAACTAGAACACTAATATTAGATAGATGAATTTCTTTAACGACTTAAGTCAAAACATTCAAACCTTGTGGGGCAAACTTGCCGGTCCACAACGAGCCACCCTTATTGCCGCTACTGTTGGAGTAGTTGCTATTGTAGGACTACTACTTTTTTGGGCCGTTAGATCGGACATGAAAACCTTGGGTAAATATGATGCCGAAGATCTTGAAGGCGTCGTATCATACCTCGAGACTTCAAAAATCAAGTATAAAGCAAATGCCACAGGCGACACCTTCTACATTCCTAAAGACAACGTCTATAGATCACGCATGGACCTAGCTCAGCAAGGGATATTCTCCAGTAAAGGAACATTAACTGTAGGCTTCGAAATATTTGACCGTAATAATTTCGGTATCAGTGATTTCGCCCAACGAACGAATCTCGTTCGAGCAATGCAAGGTGAGCTATCTCGAACAATCACAAACATCGAAGGAATCTACAATACACGTGTCCACATCGTAGTTCCAGAGAACCGACTGTTACTCACTGATGAAGGATCAAGACCTAAAGCCTCTGTATTCATTGACACTGGCAGTCGTCAACTCCCCTCTGAAGCAGTGAATTCAATTCGTCATTTAGTTTCACACTCTGTAGAAGGTGTTTTGGCTAACGATGTGACAATTCATGACAATATGGGAAATCTACTATCGCAAGATCTATTATCAAGTGGTGGTGGATCGCTTCAATCTCAGTTAAAGCTACAAGAAAACCTAGAAAACCATTATGCGAATAAAATCGAATCGATGTTAACGAGAATAGTTGGCCCTGGTAACGTTGTAGCAAAAGTCGGTATAACTCTTGATACTCAAGCATCAACATTCCTAGAAGAAACATTTGACCCAGAAGGACAAGTCATAAGAACACAAACAAGTGACAAGGGTAAAACGAAATCAACTGAAGGCAAAGCTCAAGATCAAGGAGCAGGTGCTGCGGCAAACATCCCACAAGCACAAGCGGCAACCGAAACGAGTGTTCTCAGTTCATCTGAAGATACAACTGAGTCAAAAACAACTTCTTTTGAAATAAATAGAAAACTGACTGAAATAACACAAGGACCCGGTGAAATAAAAAGTATCAGTGCATCCGTCATTATTGCACCTAGGGGTGGTGAAGAAGCAGCGCCTCGAACAACTGAAGAATTAAGCGAACTTCGCCAACTGGTTATTAACGCACTAGGAGTTGATCCAATTTTATTACAAAGCAGTGAAGATAACCTTGATGGCTTAGTTAAAGTCGTTGAGAGAGATTTTCATCAAACAGAAATGGGTGGAGTCCCAACTCTCGTGAATGACATAATGTTCACATACGGCCCAATGATTAAAAGGACATTCTACTTAATCATTGCGATCATATTATTCATAGCCCTCCTTAAAGTTCTTAAGAAATTCAAAAACATTGATTCTGGCGTTGAAGTCATGGATGGTATTGATGGTGCAGGACAGGGCAAACAATTAGAAACTCAGCTTACACCTGAGCTTCTGAATGAGTTAATTCAAGAAAAACCTGACAATGTCAGCACTGCCCTACAATCTTGGGCTAGCAATAATCAATCTCAGAGTAATGACTAATTCAGTCTAGACTAAAAACTTAACGTGAAACCATATTTAGTATGAATGACTCAACGATCAGAGAAAGGTGGGAACGCCTTACAAAGAATCAGAAACTGGCGAATCTCATGGTAGTGGTTGGATCAGAAGCAGCTGCATTGCTCCTTAAAGGTTTTACCGATAAAGACGTTGAAGAGATTTGTCGAGAAATCACAAAGATTCCAATTGTTGAAAAGCCAATGCAAAAAATGGTTTTTGAAGAATTCTCTGAAGTTATTGGAGAAAGCCTAGGCTCATCACTTGGTGGCTATAATTTCACCGAAAAAGCACTCACCCTTTCCAAGGGTGAATACAGGGCAAATACACTTTTAAACCGAATTGCTCCTATTTCAGAAACACTTGATATTTTACAAGAAATATCGGACATGGATCCTCAAAGGATCTACAGTATGATCCGAGGCGAACAACCACAAACGATTGCATTTATAATTGCCAATCTCCCTCCTGCTAAAGGAGCGAGCCTGCTTTCTATGTTACCAAACACTATGCAAAGTAAGGTTATTGAGAGAATTGGTGCAATGGACACTGCGACGCTAGAACAAGTTAATCTTGTTGTTGATTCTCTCAAACAGAAATTAACTGAAAGCAAAGAATCACCGCGTATTAAAGCGGGTGGAGTCGATGTTGCAGCTGATCTTTTGAAAAGCATGGTCGACAAAGAATCTAGAACAAACATTCTGGATAAGGTTGAGAAAAATAATCCTGAACTTGGATCAAATATCCGTAAGCGTATGTTTGAGTTCGAAGATCTACTTGCATTAAGCGTAACTGATCTTCAGCTAATAGTTAAAGATGTAGACAAAGATATTCTACTTCTAGCTATGAAAAATATTTCACCCGAGTTAAAAGAATCTATATTTAAATCAGTTTCTAAACGTGCAGCTGAAACTCTCCAAGAAGAACTAGAGTTCTTAGGAGCAAAACGGAAAATTGACGTTGAAAAAGCACAGCAGGAAATAATTCAGCAAGTGAAAGAAATGGAAGAAGAAGGCACGATTGTCATCATGGAGGGCGATGACGTTGTCTAGTCAAACAATCCAATTTAAAGCACCGCTCAAAAACATTTCGATTGGCCATTACGGGCCACCATCAGTTTCACAAACTGATGTGGATCATCAATTAGAGCAAGCAAGACAAGCTGGCTATCAAGAAGCAGAAGCCTTTTACAAAGGTCAAATACTCGAACTTCAGCAGAAAGTTTCAACTGAACAAACCTCTTGTTTGCAACAAGTTGAGTCACAATTCGACACCTTAGTTGGAGAAATAAATAATAGCCTACCCTCTCTAGTTATAAGTATAGCAAGAAGAGTACTTGCCGGCACAGAGATTACTAATGAAATCATTCAAGCTGTGATTAAAGACTTAATTGCAGAATTTAGTAATGAAAAAGAGTCTCTTGAAATTTTATTATGCCCACAAGACATTGAACTATTAAAAGCTGCTTCCGCCCCCGCAAAAGAAGAGAGCATACCTGAAGAAAAAAACGGTGATGACTTTGCAAATGCAATGGCTGGGATATTTGCAAGCATGGGCGATGAAGACAAACTGGGAACAGAATACCCAAATGTAAACTTTGTTGAAGACGAAACATTAAATCCCGGTGACTGCAAAGTTCAAAGCAGATTTGGAATCCTTGATGGCAGAGTTTCCACTAAACTTAAGAGAATAGAGCAAGAATTATTACACAGATGATTGATCGATTAAAAGCCAACATTAGTTGGATGGAGAATCGGATCTCGAAAGCTCAATCCACTGAAAAAATAGGCACAGTCTCGAAAATGACTGGACTTATCATTGAATCAATTGGGCCAGAAGTGCCAATGGGAGAAGTCTGCAGCATAACATCATTGCAAAATGGAAGTAATTGTTTAGCCCAGGTAGTAGGATTTAGAGATGCCATTGTTTTATTAATGCCTCTCACGACAACCAGTGAAATACATCCCGGTTGTCAAGTTATCGCAAAAGGCAAAGCACTTGGAGTTCCAGCCGGAGATCAACTAATTGGGAGAATTATTGATGGGATGGGAAACCCTATCGATGGCAAAGGCCCTATCCTTTCTGAGAAATCTGAGGGTATCAATAATGATCCTCCAAATCCAATGGAGAGAAATCCCATTAAAGAATCCTATCAAACAGGAGTCAAAGCATTAGACACTTTCGTTCCATTAGGAAAAGGTCAACGTTTAGGTATTTTTTCAGGAACAGGTGTTGGTAAGTCAGTTTTACTTGGAATGATATCAAGAGGATCTCAATCGGATGTAAATGTCATTGCTCTAGTTGGTGAGCGTGGTCGTGAGTTGAGGGAGTTTGTTGATAATGAACTCGGCGAAGAAGGTCTAAAGAAATCAGTAGTAGTCGTTTCAACTTCAGATCAACCAGGAACAATGCGTGTTCGGGCTGCAATGCTTGCAACAACTATTGCCGAGAACTTCAGAGACCAACAAAAAGACGTTTTATTTTTAATGGATTCAGTAACCCGTTTTGCAATGGCTCAACGAGAAATTGGTCTCGCAGTTGGTGAACCTCCTGCGACTAAAGGCTATACGCCTTCTGTATTTTCGGTATTACCTAGATTACTTGAAAGAACTGGGGTTAACGAAAAAGGGGCTATCACAGCTATTTACACCGTTTTGGTTGAAGGCGATGATATGAACGCGCCTATCGCAGATGCGGTACGTGGTATTTTAGATGGCCACATCATTTTAAGCCGTGAACTCGCCAATGCTAACCATTTCCCAGCCATTGATATTTTATCAAGTATCAGTCGATTGGATAGAATTATTTGTAGCCCAGAAGAAATGAGCATTATCTCTGAAGCACGCGACTTACTTTCTGTGTACAAAAGCAACGAAGACTTAATCAACGTTGGTGCTTATACAATTGGGACAAATCCCAAAATAGACCGTGCTATAGAAAAACACGATTTACTCATAGATTTCCGCACGCAAACCTTTAAAGACCTCTACCCTCGTCAAACGAGTTTTGAGCAACTAGCTCAACTCATGCAATGAAAGCCTTCAACTACCGACTCCAATCATTACTAGAGATTCGAGACAAAAGCAGAGAAAAAGCTCTCGAAGAATACGGTCTCTATGTTAAAAAAAGAGTCAAAATTGAAGAAAATTGCCAACAAATTGAATAACAATTAGAATTGGCAAGGAAACAGCTTGCTAAAGAGCGAGAGGTTAATTTTTCCGCAGTTAACCAAAATTATTATTTTTCCTCTCTTCAAAATGTATCAAAAGAACTAGAGCAAGAAAAGGAATTATTAGAAGAAGCTGTATTAGAAGAAGATATAAAGAAAAAAAATTTCCTTAAAGCAAAAAGCGAAGCAGATATCTTAGAGAAACTGAAAATTAAAAAGAAACAGCAACACCTTTACACTGAAAATCTAAAAGAAGAAAAAGCAATCGATGACATCATCAATTCTAGATTAATAAACAATTCACAATAAGCAATTTATAAAAATGAAACAGATCTTAGTATTAGGAATAGTCGGATTAATCTTTAGTTTAGGAACTATGTTTTCACTAGCGACACTTTATAAAGATGAATTAAGCCCGAATAAGCACGATTCGCAAAAAAAGGTATATAATTTCCAGGCAACATCAAAACCAACGTTTGATTCCATCAAAACAAACGAACTGGATAAGTTACTGACCCAAATTGAAGAAGAAAGAACGCGTCTCTTCAAAAAAAGTGATTACTTAGACAATGCTGAAAGAAGAATCAACATGGAGAAAAAGGATTTGGTTAAATTGCAGAATTCGATTAGGGCACAACAAAAAGAGTTCGACGTAAAAGCGAAAGAATTTGAAAGCAAAAGAATTGCAATTGCACAATCTCAAACCAAAAACTTGAAAGAGCTAGCTGCAACTTACGCCAATATGGCTCCTGAAACAGCCGTATCGATTTTCCAACAAATGGAAGATGATCTTGCTGTTAAGATATTAACGCTTATGAAACCAGAAGAAATAGGCCCAATTTTCGAACAAATGGCCGCTGGCCCAGCTGAAATGACTAAGCGGGTCGCCAGACTCTCAAATAGTTTAAGACTTATTGTCCCTGCGAACTAAAATACTTTTTAAATATGTCAACTATCCTTCCTCCACTGCCTTTAAAAGCACCCCTTAAACAACGGGAGGCTACCGACTCAAATAAGAACCAAGCATTCTGGATGCCTACGGCAAACTCAGAGTTTGCTGAACAACCTGCCTTTAAAAAAGGAACGACTTCTTTTAATAGCGAAGACAACTCACAAGAGAATGGCTTTCGCCAGGACAAAGATAGTGCAAGTCAGCACCTCGAAGATAAAGCAGCGCTAGAGAAACAGTCACTACCAATCAGTAAAGAGATCCCTATCCAACAAAAAGCATTAAAATCGAAAAGTATTCAGCAAACTGCCGAAAAACCGCGCAAATCCTCAAATACATTATCAGTACAACAAAAACCTATTTCATTAGATCCAGTTACAAATAAGAAAAATATTAAAAGCAGTAACCTTTCTACGAGCCAAAATCCCCAAACCAAAGCGCATGCGGAAAAATATACCACATCCCATTCCTTTAACCAACCTTTATTAGATGAAATACAACAAGCCTCTTTTCATGTAAGTCAGGTAAATGCCCTTAACGCTCATGTCGCTACGCCTCAAGGTAATGGCATAATAGATGCTTCTATCCTTAACCAGCAAGGTGCGAAACAAAACAAATCTATTCAAAATAAAGTGCAATTACTTGATCAAAACACTAGTTCTTCGGAATTAATAAACAATTTCAGCCGTAAAACAGCAACGGATTCAAGTTCTCAAGATAATCAAAAAGAGCAGACAGGAAGAGATCAAGAAAACCAAAATCACTCACAAGCCCTATTAAAACCATTATCCTCGACATCAGGCCAACCCATTGATTTTACGATAACTAATTCTGGCCAAGAGCTTTCCAACGGTTCAAAGGCGGTTGATTTTTCGTCTTCAATCATTCGTCAAATCGAACGACTTCAACAAAATCCTGCATCACCGATGCGATTCACTTTAGACTTACCCAATGGTTCGACTGTTCAAGTTAAATTACAAATGAACAATGGTAAAGTCCAACCACATTTCACAACCGATTCACCCGCCATCCAAAAAGAGCTTAATGATGGCTGGGCTAATTTAATTCAATCAGCAAAAAAGAACGGAATCCAACTAGATAACCCTCTTTTTATAAAAAAATAATTTATTATGATATCAGGTAGTATACAAGGCGCAATAAACGCAAATCCAGTACAATACTCAGCAGCTCAAAAAGCAGCAGCCCCTAAGAACGAAATGGGGATGGAAGCTTTTTTGAAATTGCTAACAACAGAATTATCAAATCAAGACCCATTAGAACCGATGAAAGACACAGATTTCATCGCACAAATGGCGAGTATAACGCAACTTGAGCAACAAAATTCGTTCACTAAAACTTTCGAAAAATTCATCGATAATCAAGAATCGTTTTCTGCCCATAGCTTCCTTGGTAAAAAGACAACGGTTAGCGATGGTATAGGTGGGACTGTTACGGGGACTGTTGATTCGGTTCAAAAAGAAGCTGACAACACTTCATCCATCACAATCAAGGGAACAACTTATAGCTTGAAAGATGTATTAAAAATTGAATTAAATGAAAACGAAGGAGATCAATAATGAATAATACAATTAATATTGGTGTCAGCGCCCTTAAAAGTTTCGCCAAAGGCATCGAGACCATAGGCGATAATATCGCAAATGTAAATTCTACAGCACACAAGTCATCTCGACTCGAGTACTCAGAAAATTTCGTTGAAACATTAGAGCGTTCTAGTGCTGCACCTGGAAACGGCAATCAGCCTTTAGGATCAGCAAGACTTCAACTAGGTGGTGGTGTACAAATTGATGCGGTCTCTCAAGATTTCAGTCAAGGCGCTATCAAAACAACCGGTTTTGCAACTGACCTTGCACTTGAAGGTCGCGGGTTTTTTCACGTTAAAGAAGTGGACACTGCTGGTGGTGCAACTGGAAATGAGTTCTATACAAGGGCAGGTAATTTCCGTCTTGATCAAACGGGCTTCCTAGTGACAACAGATGGTTTTAGAGTACAACAAATAGGTGGAGCCGATATAAACCTAGCTTATACTGCAAATGATGGCCGAACACTTGAGGCAGTGGACATTGATCTTAATGGACAAGTTAGATTAATGCTCAGCGATGGAACAATCGATACCACTCGTGGAATAATTCAGGTAAGCGACTTTAGAGATTCACAAGGTCTTGTTAAACAAGGAAAAGGCTATTTCGAAAATGACAGTAATGACAGTGCTGGTCTCATAACGGAGTTCAATCAAGCCGGCCTAGGTGGCCTAGGAAAGGTTAGAGCAAGATCACTCGAACAATCAAATGTAGACTTGACAGAACAATTCGCAGAGATGATAACAACACAACGTAGTTTTCAGGCTGGGGCCCGAATAATTACAACTGCTGATCAACTCTTAACTGAAGCAGTTAATCTTAAACGATAATTTATTAATCTAATACAATTTTACAATGGCTGATACATTAGAAGAGTTACCTGAAGAACCTGCTCCAAAAAAATCTAGTAGTGGAGGCAGTTTACTTGTTCCTGCTATTGTTATGGCTCTCATTTCAGCAGGGGTTTCATTTCTATTATTCAAAATGGTGATTTTACCTGGAATGCAAGAGGGTGGTAGTGGAGACTCTCACGGTGAAGTCTCACATGACAGTGGACACGGTGGCGAATCACATGGAACTGACGATGGTCATGATAGTGGTCATGCAAAAAAAATCCATGAGTATCCGATGGATCCGATTACAACTAATTTGTCATCTGAATATAAAAGTCGTTTGATTAAAATACAATTTACACTTGCGGGAACAGACCCAAAGTTTGAAAAAATATGCGAAAGCAATGTTGCTAAACTTAAAGATGCAACATTCGGAGAATTACAAGCATTGACCTTGCAAGATGTGCAAGATCCAGGTGTTCGAAATACAATCAAACATCGCTTACTTAATTCCTTTGAAAAAGCACTCAATGGTAGAACGATTGAGCAAATTTATATAACCGATATGGTAATCCAATAATATGGCTGAAGACTTAGATTCTGTAGATACCAGCGACGAAGGTTTCGATACTTCTGAAATAGAAGAGCTCGTTACTGGCGTTAAGGGTGGTTCTGAAGGCATCATTATTAAATGCAATGGTGACCGTTTCACAGAAGATAGCCGAACAACTGTTCAGCGCTATGACTTCACGAACCCAGTCATCTTAACAGAACTAGATTTACAACGCATAAAATCTAGGATCGAAAAATTTGCCTATTATTTAGGCGGCCACCTTTCAATGTTCCTTCGAAAAGAGCTTAACGTATCTCTATCGAGCTTCGAATCAACAACTTACAGCGAATACACAAAGTCTTTACCCGAACCGACTTGCCTTAGACTTTTCAAACTAGAGCAACTACATGGCGTTTGCTTATTAGAACTCAATCCAAAGCTAGCAATTAGCATTGTTGAAGTTTTATTAGGCGGACAAGGTCACGCTATTTCACAAGCAAGAGATCTTACGGATATCGAAAAGGCGTTAATCGATGATGTTGTTGATGTGATAACTGATGAGTACACTCGTCAATGGGAAGATGTCATTAAGCTAGACGCTAGTATAATTGGCAGAGAAAGCACTGGTCGATTCTTACAAACATCGCCAAAAGATTCGTTAATGCTAATCGTGAAATTCGAAGCATCATTCGGCGAAGTATCGGGAAATATCACATTAGCTATCCCCTACTATACTTTAAGTCCTCTTATTTCAAAACTAACTAGTTTTGACCCGAGTAACCCAGAGAAGAAAAGTGGACAGAACTCAACAAAGTGGCATACATGCTATGATACGATAAATGTCCCGATTAAAGCACAGTGGGATGTATTTGAAATCTCTATATCTGAGATTCTTTCATTAAAATCTGGAGATATTATAGAGCTATCAAAAGATCTAATTCCCAATACTACACTTCGAATCGAAGGCAAAGACTGCTTTATCGGTGAAGTTGGCGTAAATGGTGAAAAAACGGCTATTAAAATCACGAAAAGTTGTATATCTGAGGAGTAAGAACATATAAGTTATGGAAAATAAAAATCTTGATGTTATTCTTGACGTTAAAGTAAACGTCACTGTTGAACTAGGAACCTGTGCGCTACCTATGCGAGAAATAGTTGAGTTGGCACCTGGCACCGTGATTCAATTAAAAGAACAAGCGAAGGAACCAGTATCTCTACTTGCAAATGGAAAATTGATCGCATATGGAGAAGTTGTTGTCGTTGAAGATCAGTTCGGTCTAAAGATCACTGAAATTGTCGATGCTCCGATGTGAATCTAAAAACGATTACCGTTTTTACGATTCTATTGGTCTCGCCAATCGTATTAATTCAAGGACAAGACCAAAAAACTGAAGCTAAAGAACGGCCACCTTTATCGTTAGGTAGCAATGTAAAAAAGCTATCTCCTCCTCCTCTTGTATTCAAACAGGAGTCGAGAGTAAACCCTTTTATAATTACATTCCTTTATCTCGTATTAATTATAGGTGCTGGAGCAACCTTCTATTTCGTCTACCAAAAAAGGAACCTCGGCGGTTTGGGAGGAACAGAGAAACAACTTAAAGTTAACGAAACATTAATCCTAGGAAACAAGCAATTTCTGGTTGTCGCAGAATATAAAACTAAAAAAATATTAATAGGAGTAGGCAATGGATTTATAACTCATCTAACGACCCTTGAAAACGAAAGCGATAAAGCTTCTTTTGATGAAAAACTAAAAGAAAGCATGGAAGGTATTGAAAAGAAATCATAAAGTCATGGATTTTATTAAAAAAACAACACTCTCCCTTCTACTACTAGGAACGATACTCGGGATTTCAGCACCAACAGCGAGTGCCCAGTCTGCAGTTAGCACTCCTGGTTTTAGCATTAATATCTCTGGAGCCGATGATAAAAAAGATCTAGGAATCGGCATTCAAATGGTTGTCGCAATGACAATCTTAACCCTTTCACCATCAATCATTATGATGATGACTAGTTTTACGAGAATTGTCATCGTCCTAAGCTTTATACGAACGGCTGTCGGTGTACAATCAGCTCCTTCTGGTCAAATAATTATTGGATTAGCCCTATTTCTAACATTCTTTTTAATGGGTCCTGTGTGGAATAAAATATACGAAGAAGCTGTAGACCCATACATGCAAGAAGAAATGCCATCAGGAGAAGCCCTTGATATTGCAACCACTCACATGAAGAGCTTCATGTTAAAACAAACTCGACCTCAAGACGTTGAATTCTTTCTAGAATTGTCAAGAGAAGGCCAAAAATCACTTGACCAACTCCCTTTAAATATCGTTGTTCCATCATTTATCCTCAGTGAGCTTAGAACTGCATTTCAAATGGGATTCTTGATTTTCATTCCCTTTATCATCGTCGACTTTGTTGTTGCGTCTAGCTTGATGGCGATGGGAATGATGATGATGCCTCCAGTGGTAATATCTCTACCTTTTAAAATCCTACTATTCGTACTTGTCGATGGATGGTATTTAGTGATTCGGTCACTCGTTGAAAGTTTTACCATATGACGCTCGAATTCGCAGTTGATTTGCTTTCAAATCTACTTCAGACGGGACTGATACTCGTTACACCTATTCTGGGAACCGCAATTACAGTTGGTGTAGCCGTCAGTCTTATTCAATCAATAACAAGTATTCAGGAACAAACACTATCCTTTGTGCCAAAACTACTGGCAGTTTCAGGAATTATTGTTGTAAGCGCAAACTTCATGCTAATGAAGCTATCTGAATATGCAATCTCGGTATTCCAGCTAATACCGCAAATGGCACCGTGATATTTGAAATAGGAGACATTGTTGTCCTCTTTTTTGTGTTCATTCGAACGGGTGCCTTTTTCATGGCAATCCCGATATTATCTGGAGACCTAATCCCTGGGCGTTATCGAATAGCACTTGCCTTTCTTGTTGCTGCAATGATTGATGATTTTGCGGTTGTGAATTTCACTATGGGCGGACATTTCGTGGGTATAATGTTAATGGCAGTCAATGAGGTATTAATCGGTCTATATATGGCATTTGCCGTCAGGTTGGTGTTTTACATTCTCGAATTTGCAGGACATGTCATTTCGACTAGCATTGGTCTAATGACAAGCCAAAGCCTAAACCCCCTCTCAGGAGTTAGTAGTACTGCTGTAGGGTCAGTTCTTTACTACTTCGGTCTCTTGGTATTCTTTATTATTGGAGCCCATCACAAAGTATTATTGGCCTATTCCAAAAGTTTTGAAATTTTACCCATTGGCCAATCTCTACTGATCGTTCAAACAATGGATGAATTCGTTAAACATACATCAACTATTTTTACGGTTGGCACATTAATTGCAGCTCCATTTATAGCACTAAACTTCCTTATCAATTTTACTTTTGCTGTCTTAGGTAAAGCAGCACCTAAAATGAATGTATTTATCACAAGTTTCGCCGTTCGTATTCTAGCAGGTCTAACCATGCTGGCCTCTTCGGCGGCACTGATTGCAAGCTATGTAATTCAACAGGCTGATCGTTCCCCGATGAGATTACTTAATTTAATTGTTCATTAATTTCACTCTCGATGTCCGATACAGATAAAGATTCAAAGACTGAAGATGCTACCGAAAAAAAACTAGCGGATTCGCAGGCAAAAGGACAATTTGCAAAAGCTCCAGAAATCAGTATGGTGTTCACCCTTATTGCAGCTGTTTCAGTTTTTTCAATATGGGGACACAATATTTCAACTCAGTTAAGCCAAACTACTGCTGGAATTCTAGGGCATTTACATGAATTCGATGTGACAGTAGAAGGCATCGAATATACATTAGTAACTGCTCTTCAGGGGGTTATGGTTTTAATGCTGCCATTAATGACGGCAGTGGCTGGTGCCGCTATTCTAGCAGAAGGTCTACAAACAGGTTTTCGCTTAACCCCTAAAGCATTAACATTCTCTGCAAATAAACTAAATCCCGTCAGTGGATTTAAGCGTATTTTTGGAATGAAAAGCCTCGTTACCTTTGGTATGGATTTCCTGAAATTCTTTGCTGTGGGAGGAATCATTTTCCTTTTACTCGGTAGTATCATGAAAAATCCCATTTTCTTCACCCCTGTTCCGATTAATTATGTCGGAACTTTTTTAGCCGAATTACTCATCATGATGTTGCTCCGATTAATCGTTGTCCTAGCAATAATCGCTCTGATCAACTACCTTTATCAAATCAAAAAAAACACCCAAGACATGAAAATGACAAAGGAAGAGGTAAAGGAAGAAAGAAAAAGCAAAGAAGTTAATCAAGAAATCAAAAGTGCTCAAAAAGGAATGGCGATGCGTTTGATGAACAAACAAATGATGGAAGACATTCCTACTGCAGATGTTATCGTCACAAACCCAACTCACTTTGCAATCGCTCTAAGGTATGAAAAAGGAACAGATAAAGCCCCGATCATTTTAGCGAAAGGCCACCAGTTACTTGCATTGAGAATTAAAGACATTGCAAAAAAAAGTGAAGTTCCTATGGTCGAAAATAAACCCGTAGCACGAATGCTTTACAAATTTGGCCGAGTAGGAAAACCAATCCCGTTAGAACTTTATCAAGTTGTTGCAGAAATCCTTGCATACGTCTATAAAACCCATAAATATTATTTCCATCGTTTAAAAGCCAGGCGAATTAAAACAATTTAAAAAATGCAACCACTATTAGCATTCCTACAAGCAAAGTTCGAGAGATTATCAAAAAGCTCTGATCTTCTTTTCGTTGTATTCCTTTTAGGTGCAACCACGCTTTTGGTAATTCCTATTCCAAAAGTATTTCTGGATCTCCTGCTTGTATTTAGTATCGCAATTTCGTTACTCACCCTATTAACGGTCATTTATGTTAAAAACCCGCCGGAATTCTCCGTTTTCCCAACCCTACTATTGACTGTAACCCTTTACCGACTGGGTCTAAATGTTGCCTCAACTCGTCTAATTTTAGGAGAAGCTGACGCGGGCTCAGTGATTGATGCGTTTGGTGGATTCATCGTAGGCGGCAATTACATAGTCGGTGCCGTAATTTTTCTCGTTGTGGTCATCATCAATTTCATTGTAATTACCAAAGGTGCCGGCCGTATTGCCGAAGTAACAGCTCGTTTCACCTTGGATGCAATGCCGGGTAAGCAAATGTCAATTGATGCAGAACTAAACGCAGGCCTTATCAGCGAATCTGACGCAACTCGAAGACGTGAAGCCATTCAAAAAGAAGCCGATTTTTATGGATCAATGGACGGGGCAAGTAAGTTCGTTCGTGGTGATGCAATTGCAGGTATATTCATTACCTTGATCAATGTTATTGGAGGTATCCTTATCGGTTATTTCCAAAAGGATATGCCTGTTTCAGAAGCACTTGAAACTTATACTAGATTAACGATTGGTGATGGTTTAGTGTCTCAAATACCATCAATTATCGTCTCATTGGCAGCCGGTATTTTAGTTACTCGGTCATCTGAAGAAGCTGATCTTGGTGCGTTCATGGGAAAACAGTTAACCGTATATCCCAAAGCAATCGCAATTGCAGGCTTATTACTTCTAATATTTGCCGTAATGCCGGGCATGCCCTTCATCCCCTTCTTTATCTTGGGAACATCTTGCGTGCTCCTTGCGTATTTCACGAGTAAACAGGATGATGCCGAACTCGAAGCCATGGGCGGTGCGCTCCCCGGTGGGGTTAGCCAAGGACAACTCCCAAGCGGTGCACAAAATCAACTTCCTGATGGAGGAGGTCAACCTGCTGACGGATCCATGGTTGAAATGCCTCAAGTTGATCCCGTTCAAACGATGAAGAAAGCGATTGAAGTTGATGTATTTGCTATTGAATTAGGATACGGATTACTATCACTGGCAGATAAAAAACGAGGAGGTGATTTACTTGAAAGAATCACTGGGTCTAGGACTAATTTTGCAAAAGAAATGGGTATGGTTGTCCCCACAATTGCAATTCGGGACAATATTGAACTCGACGCTAATTCATATCGATTTGTATTAAGAAATAAAGAAGTTGGAACTGGATCGATTATTCCAGATAGATTTCTTGCAATGGATGTAACAGGCAGTTCAACTTTTCAACCTAAAGGAATCGAGACAGTTGAACCTGTTTTTGGTCTCCATGCGATTTGGGTGGATGATGCCGAAAGGAAAAACGCAGAAGTCAGTGGATTTACTGTTGTAGATGCCCCTTCAGTGCTAGTCACTCATTTAGCCGATATCCTCAAAGAAATTGCCAACTTGATTCTTGAGCGTGAAGGGGTTCAGCAATTGATTGATATGACTAAAGAAAAGAATCCAACTCTTGTTGCGGAGTTGCTGCCCGACCTCGTTAGTATTGGCCTAATTCAGAGAGTCTTACAAAATCTATTGAGAGAAAAAGTTTCTATTAAAAACCTTAGCATCATCCTTGAAACAATTGCAGATTATGCAAGTGCATCGAAAAACCCTGATGATTTATCTGAACAAGTAAGGAGAAGAATCGGGCTATATTTCGTCCCCGAATACGAAGCTGAACCGGGTGTCATTTACGCAATCACGATTGATCCAGGTTTAGAGCAACTATTGACTTCTAGAGTTCAACGCAACCAGTTTGAAATCGGACTAATGATGGATCCAAACTTAACTCAAGCGATTCTAACTGAATTGACGCCCAAGGTTAATGAAATGATTGAAACGGGTCTTCATCCATTAATTATCACTGCATCTGAGTTAAGACTGCCGTTAAAGCGTTTCTTTGAACCAACATTTCCAAAACTTTCGATCCTCGCCTACCATGAAATTCCGAATCAAACAGAAATAAGAAATCATGGCTTTATCAGTATGCCAAGTGACTTGCCAAATGGCATGGAGTTGCCTCAAGAACAAGTTGCTGTTTAAATTTAAGTTTAAATGAGTGAAATAGAAGAGCACGATATTGAATCGGATGAAGAGGGGAAAAAATTTCGCCTAGTAGTTAGTTCAGCAGAAGAAGCAGTTAATATTATCCGAGATAAGCTCGGCAATAAGGCTCGAGTTCTTTCAGTACGACAAATAGAGGGGAAAGGGTTAAGAAGTATTCTTTCATCACCGAAGCTTGAGGTTATCATTACGATCCCGACGGAAAAACAACCATCGACAACACCAGCTCCCACTAGCGATCAGACTCCCCCTTTAAACCCTCTTGAACAATCGTTGCAGTCGCCGATCAAGGAAGGTGATACTCCCGCTGACATTCCACCTGGATTTGAAGCCATCAGTGATGAACAGGCTAAAGAAATAACAGAAACAGTCGCAGCTCCACCGACTATTCCTGAAATCAAAAATCCTAAAAAAATATCGTCGATACCAACTATTCTTAAAAAAATTGGTTTTGATAAAGATATGATAACCTCACTGGAAGCAATTCCAGAATGGCAAAATATACGAAAGATGCCTGTAGCCCACGCCCTTTCTGAAATTTCAAACTATTTAAAAATAGAATTTAACAATATTGAGAAAACACCTATAGATCAAAGAATTGCTCTTATTGGCACACCAAGCGTGGGGAAAACAACAACGTTATGTAAACTCTTAGCGAACCAAGTATTTTTCCAGCAACAAAAAGTACATGTAGTAAAACTCGATAGTGATACCCCTAACCCCGATGATGCCTTGCGAGTGTTTTGTGATATACTAGGTGTAACAATGCACAGGCACGTAGAAGACATTTCAAATATTCCGAGTGATGAGAAAATCTACTTCGACATCCCTGGATTCTCATTAACGTCTGATAAAGAATGGGATAAGCTGAAACTAAGCTTAGATGAAAACAATATTAAAACTAGAATTCTCATTTTAAACGCAGCCTATGAGTGCGATATTCTGAAGAAATCGCTACTTCTTGGCAAAAGAGTTGATTGTTCACATTTAATTTTCACCCATTTAGATGAACTGGTAAATTCGACAAAAATTTGGCCTTTTATATTTGGAAGCGGATTAAATACGATGTATCTTTGTCATGGTCAAAATATTACAAGCGATTTCACAGAAGACATTTTAAATTATCTACTTGCCAACACCTTCCCCAGACAAGTTTTAACACATTGATAGTATTAATTGTTTAAGAAACTACTACAATCAACTCGTTAATTGAGCAATTTGACTAAAGATTCCACCGCACAACCCACAAAAGTAGCTAAGCATCAGTATGCTAAAGCTAAAGCGGCCTATAAAACGACTGACTCGTTAATTCAAAAAGGGGCCAAAGAACTTGTCGAAGAAAATTTGGGTCTGGTTCGACACATTGTCTCCAGAATGCTCCCCTATTTTCAGTCCGAAGCCGATAGAGAGGATTTTCATAGTATAGGAGTTAAGGGTCTTATTTTAGCGGCCAATCAATTTGATGCCCAAAAAGGAAAATCTTTTGCAAATTACGCTTCAATTAGAATTAGGGGTGAAATTCTAGATGAACTTCGTCGAATGGACTCATTTTCTAGAAAAAATCGGGCTCACGCAAAAGAACTGCAGAAAGCCACAGATGATCTCCAAGCGAAGTTTAAAAGACCCCCCACCGAAGAAGAAATTCAAAAAGAACTAAAACTTGATAATAAACAGTATAATAAACTAATAAAAGCCACAGAGCCAATATCATTTATTCCAATCGACAGCCCAGGTTCTAGCGATGAAGAGGGATCAACTCTAGCAGAAATTATTTCTGACCCAACAGAGCAAAATGCTGGTGATATTGCGGAAAAACGCGACTTACTAGCCCTTGTTCGAGGCAAAATCAAGACTCTACCCGACCAAGAAAAGAAAATCCTAGTCCTATACTACTATGAAGGATTGAGACTTTCTGAAATTGCTGAAGTCTTTGGCTTGACGGAATCAAGAATAAGTCAGATTCTATCTATTATTATTTTAAATTTAAAAGCCCATTTTTCTAAGAATAAAAATTAAAAAAGGATTCCAACAATGTTACTTCTCGTAGGATTAATTATCGTTATTGCTTCTTGCCTAGGGGGC
>CAWUTK010000231.1:0-9514 GCA_963924785.1 uncultured Opitutales bacterium | reverse complement strand
TTTTCGGTTATGATTTTGGTTCACAACAAAATTATAGACACCGTTTTTGCTCAAAACCAGCCAAAAAAGCAGGTTTTGAGCTTTTTTATTTTATGCAATCTATTGACTGGCAATTCATTGCATTTCTGGGACAGGCTCTATATAAAAATCTCGATTTTCTATAAATTTACTGGAGCATAAAGGGCAGCACACAAAGACACTTGTTCCCTTATATTCCATTTCATTAAAATCATTTTTCAACGCACCATCACAAACAACGCACTGATTTGATACATATTCCTCTTTCATAATTAATCCTTTTTCCTTTTAACATGAAATTCTTCCATTGAACAATATAGCACCGGAACAATAAAAATTGTAACGACCGCAAACAGCATGCCACCAAAAGTAGGAATCGCCATAGGAACCATCACATCAGAACCTCGACCAGTTGAAGAAATAACAGGTAACAATGCCAAAATGGTTGTTGCACTCGTCATCATCGCAGGCCGTATTCTTCGACTAGCGGCTTCTACCGTACATTTCTGTATGGCCTCTTTTGTTTGTGGTTTAATTTCCTTAAATCGTTGATTCAAATAAGTGCAAAAAATCACTCCATCATCGGTTGCTATTCCAAACAATGCTAGAAAACCAACCCAAACAGCCACACTTAGATTTATCGTATGAATTTGAAACAAGTCCCTCATGTTCGTATCGAACAAACTGAAATTCATAAACCAATCTTGTCCGTATAACCAAAGAAGAATAAAGCCACCAGACCACGCAAAAAAGATTCCTGTAAAAACCAGGAAAGTTGTAGACACTTTTTTGAACTGAAAGTACAGGATCATGAAAATTGCAAAAAGGGCAATCGGCATAACAATACTTAAGCGTTTCTCTGCACGTATTTGATTTTCATAATTCCCTGTAAACTTATAGCTTACTCCGGATGGGATCACTAATTCACCCGATTCAATTTTTGACTGCAAATACATTTGTGCCTCTTCGACAACATCCACCTCAGCGTAACCATCAACTTTATCAAAAATCACATAACCGACTAAAAATGTATCTTCACTTTTTATCACTTGCGGTCCTCTAACGTAATTTATCTCTGCTAATTCACGAAGTGGAATTTGAGTGCCATCCATAGAGGCAATTAATATCCCTTCAATCTCCTCTATATCATCACGTAATTCTCTTAAGTATCGAACACGCACAGGATAACGCTCTCGACCTTCAACTGTCGTTGTTATCGTCTTTCCACCTAGAGCCACTTCAATCACATCTTGTACCATTCTAATACTAATCCCGTAGCGGGCAATGGATTCCCTATCGATATCAATTTCAAGATAAGGTTTACCAATCATCCTATCTGCCAATACTGCATCCGCTTTTATCGTTGGCACCTCTTTCAAAAGCCGCTCCATATCAAAAGCAACTTTTTCTATCGTTTCCAAATTTGGACCATATACTTTTAATCCCATAGGAGCACGCATGCCACTTTGAAGCATGACGATGCGAGCGGCAATGGGTTGAAGTTTAGGCGCAGACGTTGCACCAAGCACTTTCGCCGCTTTAACAATTTCAGCCCATATGTCATCTGGCTTCTTGATATGCTCTCTCCACTGCCGAAATGCTTTGCCATTTCTATCTGGAATTAAATTATCTCTCTCATCTTTTAAGAAACTGCCTGCTTTTTTATCATAAGCAAATTTCAACCGAGTTCCTCCTTCATCAACAATATACTCCGGTTTATAAGAAATAATGGTCTCGATCATAGAGACCGGAGCAGGATCAAGGGGACTATCTACTCTGCCAAGTTTTCCAACCGCCTGATCAACCTCAGGGATCGCACTTATCGCTTGATCCTGTAGACTCATAATATCCATCACTTCACCAACAGAAGCATGTGGCATAGTTGTCGGCATATATAAATATGACCCTTCGTCTAACGAAGGCATAAATTCCTTACCCATTCCAGGGAATTTCTCGGTCGAACTATTCCAAGCGGTCGTTTCTTTAACAAAAGCAGGCATCCAAGAAAACACTTTTTCAACCCCAAGCCATGCCGTAAAACCAAGAACGGTAATCAATCCGCTGCAAAGTAAAAAACGAACTTTAAGCTTTAACACTTTTGCTAATAAAACGGGATAAATTTTAATAAAATAAGACACAAAGCCTAACACCCCACCTATTGCTATCAAAATGAACAGGTAATTTTGAATACCATGATCTGCGCCAAATGGCGTCCAGTCATTTGAAAGTATGTAAGTGACAAATAAAGCGACTATAAAATTTGTGAAAAAAGTAATCCGGGTCTTAGTTTTCCCCGATAAACTTTCAACAATGATATTATAGACCCCAATAAAGATGAACAATAAACCAATACTCCATGAAAAATGATTTAGGACCATAGGTAATATAAACCCACCAATTATCACACCGATCCATAGGTTTCTTTTAAATGAAAATGATCGAACTTTTCCTGCAATCAACAAATGTGCCAATGGCGGAATCAATATTAGAGCAACCACGATGGATCCAAGTAAGGCGAACGTCTTTGTATATGCCAGTGGTTGAAATAATTTTCCTTCGGCAGCTTCCATGGTAAAAACCGGTAGAAAACTTACAACCGTCGTCAACACCGCTGTTAAAACTGCTCCACCAACTTCCGTACAAGCTCTGTATACAACATCCAAACGGTCCTCCTCTGGATCAGCTGAATCTAAATGCTTCAAAATATTTTCCGTTAAAACGATTCCCATATCCACAATCGTTCCAATCGCAATTGCGATACCAGATAAAGCCACAATATTTGCATCCACTCCAAACTGCTTCATCCCAATAAATGAGAACAACACCGCCAGCGGTAAAATCCCAGAAATCAATACCGAGCTCCTCAAATGTAATACCAACATAATCACCACAATTATCGTGACTAATATTTGCTGTCGAACGGCCGTTTCCAGTGTCCCTAACGTCTCATGAATCAAAGAAGTCCTGTCATAGAACGGGACAATCGTCACCTTACTCACTCTACCATCCTCAAGGGTTTTGCTTGGCAGCCCTGGAGAAATACCTTCAATTTTTTCTTTAATATGCTTGATCGTCGCTAAAGGGTTTTCGCCATATCTTGCAACAACAACACCCCCCACTGCCTCCGATCCTTCTTTATTTAATGCACCTCGTCGAAGGGCTGGGCCCAATTTCACTTCAGCAATTTCCTCTAAACGTATAGGAACATTATCGTAAACAGCCACTACGGTCTGTTTAAGGTCATCAATGTTTTTAATAAAACCTAAACCTCGAATAATATATTCCACTTTGTTAAGCTCTATCGTCCTAGCACCCACATCTACATTACTACTTTTAACCGCATTAAAGATCTTATGTAATTCAATTCCGTAATGACGCATCGCATCTGGATCGACATCTATTTGATATTCCTTTACGAATCCGCCAATCGATGCCACTTCTGCAACCCCGTCCACTCCTTGAAGCGCATATCGAACATACCAATCCTGCACACTACGTAATTCTTGAAGATCCCATCCGCCTGCAGGACTTCCATCTTCATGACGACCTTCGAGCGTGTACCAAAACACTTGGCCTAAAGATGTCGCATCTGGACCGAGTGATGGTGAAACGCCTTGAGGCAAAGTTCCCGAGGGTAAACTATTCAATTTCTCCAATATTCTACTTCGCGACCAATAAAACCCCGCGTCCTCTTCAAAAATTATATATATAGTTGAAAAGCCAAACATTGAATAACTACGAACCGTTTTCACCTTGGGCAAACCCAACAAAGCAGTGGTCATCGGATAAGTTATTTGGTCTTCAATATCCTGCGGAGAACGCCCCATCCAACTGGTAAAAACAATTTGTTGATTCTCTCCAATATCAGGAATCGCATCCACGGGAACAGGGTCACGAGGTAAACCATTTGCCTCCCAATCAAATGGAGCAACAAGAATACCCCAAGCAATAAAGAAAAAAGCCGCGAGAAAAACGATTAGTTTATTGATTAAACAAAATCGAATGAGTTCGTCTAAAATGGATGGTGTTTTATTTATGCCCATGGTTTTCATGCCCCCCGTCAACTGTTTCATTACCTTTAACCAAAATTCCCTTTACATCACCACAATAGAGCATCGCATCTCCAAAATATGGATTCAATAACCCCTTGTCATCTTGAAGCCAAATCGCCCCACCATTTAAAGCCATCGGACAATGCATTTCATAAACCGAGTTGTCACCAATTGGACCAAATTGAACAATCATGTTTTTCATGCCTAATGATAAATCCTCAAAACCATCAGATCTTACATCATCTATACTATTCGCTCTTTTAATTCGCGATATAGCAGAATGTAATTTTTTATGAATTTTTTCATAAGCCATCGACGCCTTAGCCGTTAACAAATCAAGTCGAACAGAATGTGACGAAGTAGAAAACAACAATGCCACTTCCTTCGCACTCCTGATGTCATCTGCAGCTAATGCCTTTTGGATTTTGAAATAACTTTCAAAAACCGGCTCTAAATCCTTCTTAAATTCCATTGGTAAACCTATAATTTCAACAGAAGATTTAGAGCCCATATCCATTCCAGAATGATTGTGCATCGAAGACATTTTATCCCCTTCAGGATTCATCATACTTGGTTTAGCCTGTATTTGCAGTGAACTATCAATCTTAAACGCACCATTTGTAACAACTCTATCCCCCTCCTCAAGTCCTTCCTTTATAATATAAAAATCTCCAGCTCTAGCTCCTAACAAAACTTCTCTCCCTTCATATACATTTTTCTCTTTTGAAGATAATGCTATATAAACCACTGCACGTTTACCTGTTCTTAAAACAGCAGAACGAGGAATAACCAATGGAGGCAACACCCGCTGACCTTCTGCCATCCCCATAGATTCTATGGGAACCAGATCCATTCCACAAACGGGACAAGGACCAGGCTCATCTCTAATAATTTCAGGATGCATAGGACTAATGTATTTTCCCGCCAACTCAGGTAAATAGACATTTCCGTTACTTGAAATCTTTGAATAAACAACCGCTCTGACAAACATCCCCGGCTTCAAGCGACCCTCTTCGTTATTTACAACAACGCGAATTTTAACAGTTCGAGTTTTTTCATTTAAAACAGGGTTAATGAATACAATTTTTCCTGTAAAGGTTTCTCCAGAAAAAGATTTCACATTAAATGACACATCCTGCCCGTACCTTAACCACGTGATATCTGATTCATACGCATCAAGCGTTATCCACAATTGACTCAAATCCGCGATTTTGAAAAGGGTTTCTCCTGTCTTTAAATAATCTCCTTCTTTTACATGTTTTTCAACAACCACACCCCCCATAGGGGCTTTCAATTCCATTTTATCAGTAACCTTTCCACTCCGCTCAATCTCTTCGATCTGAGCTGGCAATAAGTCCCATAATCTCAATTTCTCACGAGTCGATTCCGCCGCAGCTCCCGTAGGATCATACTTAATCGCAGTTAGTAATTCTTTTTGGGCTACAACCAACTTTGGGCTATAAATTTCCGCCAAATGATCTCCTTGCTTAACTTTGATACCTGCGTAATTAACAAACAAGCGATCAATACGTCCCGGGAAACGAGCAGTCAATGACTGCAGGCGAGTTTCATCATAACTCACCTTACCGACCATACGAATTTCAGCATTGGGAAAACGTCTTTCGACAGTCGATGTTTCCACTTCAGCCAATGCTTTTGCCGTATCTGATAGCACTAACGCTCTAGAGTCTACCCCTTCAATCTCATCTGAAACCAATGGAATTAAATCCATCCCGCAATACGGACATTTCCCAGGTTCTTTATTTTTTACCTGAGGATGCATGGAACAAGTCCATAGTGTATCCACTTTAGCAACTGGTCCATTGCTCGCACTTTGCTCATGACTTTCATGTGAATTTTTTGAAGGCGATGAAACACGCCCCGCTACAAAAACTACCGCTCCTATTCCTAAAAGAAGTACCGCCTTTTTAATTTTATTGTTTTTCATAATTATATTAGTTCCTTGCCCATTAAAGTTTGAATATAAATCCAATGCTTCCATGCATCTGATGAAGCACGCCAGTAAATCATTTCTAATTCGATTAAAGTTCGCTCACTATCGATTACTTCTAAAATCCCTATCGTTGAATTTTCGTAGCTACTCTGACTTATTTCTAAAGCCTGCCTTGCCTTCGGAAGTAGATCATTTTTATATAAATCAATCCTGCGCTGCGTATCCTTTAACTGTGACAGGCTATTCGTTAAACTCACAATTATTTGATTTCGTTTATTTTCCAATTGCTTCTCTGTCGACTCCCTAAGTTGCAATGCCTCTTCGCGAATCGCTTTATTCTTACTTCCCCATAGCGGAATATTAAACGAAAACGTAACAGCCCACGGATCATCTCCACTGCCTAGCGTGTGCGATTTAAGAGCCTCACCCGTTTCAATATATCTCGCCCCTAACATAACGTCTGGATAACTCTGCAACTTCGCCAAGACCTCTCTCGCCTCCATACTCGAAATACTGCGCCTTAACATTTCCAGGCTCGGATTATTCTCATCCATCATCGAAATTAAGGATTCTAAATCCAATTCATGCTTCGGCAGGATACTCCATTTCGGCCAAGGCAAATTCCCTGAAACAGTAGAACCCATTAGTGCTTTAATCTGAGCTGACTGCGAAATACGATTTTGGTTCAAAGCTTCGATTTGATCACGCATTTTACCAATTTCGACCTCCAGTCGAAGTAACGAATTACTATCTCCTCCCACTTTTACATTTTCAAATACAATTGGTTTTAATCCTTCTAATAACGTTAACTTTTCTTGAGAAAGCGTCACCGACTCACCCAAAAAAGCATAATTATAAAACGCCTGCGAAATATCATTCACCAACTTTAATTCCTTTGCTTTGTAACCATAAGAAAAGGCCTCCGCTTTTAGAAGTGCTACCTGTTCACGATTATTCAGTTTTCCGAACCAAGGAATCATCTGACTAATCGCCACAACATTTTTTTGTTCACCTGTTCTCGTCTGAGGGGATTCAATAAAAGTCATGCCCGACAACTGTGGATCCGGCAGTGATTTCACCTGAGGAACCTTAGCTAGCATCGCATTATATTCATGCCCGATAGATTCTAGATCAGGATTACTCGCAATCGCTCTGGTTAAATAACGATTTAGCTGATTCGGTAGTATCGATCGATCGAAATTTGCAAAAGCTGGATTATATGACATTACGCCAATAGATAATAGAGTGATAAATTTTAATACATTCATTATGATATGATTTTTATATAATAAGTACGCTTTGCTAAAACCTTAGCCAAAACGATCGATCTCAGAGCACAAAAAGCCCTTGATTAGAAAATATATAAGCTCCGCAAATGGAGCGGATCAGATCAGAGTAAATAGACGCAATTAACCTGTGCTGTATTCAAAACAGGTATTTGCTCTATATTAGAACCAATGTAACTCGAGAGTTCATTGTTCTCAGTGCCAAAAATATCATTATAGACATTTTCACATAACACTATCGGGTATGATAACCCTTGAAAATCATTTGTAACCGTGATGTCAGCAAAACTTGCCTCATCCATTGCTTTATGAGGACAAGACTCCGATGAGTCTTTATTTGTTGAATCATCACAACATGAGTGATCTTCAGCCGCATTTAAATTTCCGCTATCCGTACTACCGATACAACAACATATCGGATTCAATAGGCAAACGGTAATAAATAGCGTTATAAGTTTCTTAGACGTCATGCTGGAAGTTAACATAGCACAATTTTCAATATTATCAACCCAAGAGTTGGGCATTAAAATTCACCGTTCTTATTTTGCAGATAGGCATAATGGGGATTTAGAAAGCATGGGAATTCAATTCCTTTTCCATTTCTCAATTCGCAGCCAGTATTCCTGTACCATTTTATCATTCAAATACATAAGTTATTATGTCCAAGATTTCAAGACCAGCTCAATGATCAATCAATGCTATTATTTAAATGCCAAGCGTTTAAACACCTTATGTTTTGAAATGAGAAGGTTTTGAATAAAGCCATCCTTTTTTAAAGTCATGGCATAAGCTGAGGTATAGAAACTATTGATAAAATCACAATACTCCGAAAGTGCATAGTTTTTACTACCGCACTGAGACAATAACGAATACGCCTATGCGAAAACATAGGTGTTTTTACTAGGAATTAAAGTCGGATAGAGAGTGTGAAATAAACCGTGTAAACTGGCCATAGAACCAGTAATATAAAAGTAAAAACTATTGCAAAGAATACAAAAAAAGAGCAACTAATAGAAGAGTTGCTAAGCGAATATGAGAATCCTACTGATGCATTAAAGCAAGGCGGTTTAGTCGATGAACTACAAAAGCGGTTGATTGAAAAAGCGATGTCGGGCGAACTGGATCATCATCTTGGGTATAATAAGCACGAAAAACGAAGAGATAATAGTGGTAATTCTCGCAATGGCACAGGCAAGAAAACAGTGATTACAGAGCATGGATCAATTGATCTATCAATTCCTCGTGACCGTAAGGGTGACTTCGAGTCCGAGATACTCCCTAAACGCCAGAGGCGCTTTGAGGGCTTTGATGAGAAGGTAATTGCAATGTATGCTCGCGAAATGAGTGTTCGAGATATCCAGGGCCTACTAAAAGAAATATATAAAGTTGAAGTTTCTGCAGGACTCATAAGTGATGTGACTGATGCTGTGCTCGAAGACTTTAAAGCCTGGCAAAGTCGTCCACTAGATGAGGTTTATGCGATTGTCTATTTGGATGCTCTGAGGGTAAATATTCGCCAAGACAGACGTGTCCTTAAGAAAAGCGTCTATTTGGCCTTGGGGGTGGACCTTACTGGTCACAAGCAGCTTTTAGGTTTATGGATAGCAGAGAACGAGGGGTCGAAATTTTGGCTAGGGATTCTTACTGAACTTCAGAATCGTGGACTCAAAGACATTCTCATTGCTTGTGTTGATGGCTTATCAGGCTTTCCAGAAGGCGATAGAAGCAATCTATCCAGACACTGAGATACAGCTATGTATTGTTCATATGGTTCGCAATAGTTGGCGCTATGTTGTGTCGAAAGACTATAAGGAAGTCTGCGCTGACCTCAAACAGATCTATGGGGCAGCCACTCTAGAAGGTGCTGAAGCCGCCCTTAGTGACTTCAGCGAAAAATGGGACAATCAGCTACCCAAGCATCAGTGCAATGTGGAAGCGACACTGGGAACGAATCATTCCATTTTTTCAATATTCAGACGATATTCGAAAGGCGATTTATACAACCAATGCGATTGAATCGTTAAATCGGTCTATGCGTAAGGTCATCAAAACGAAAGGACATTTCCCCTCTGATGAATCTGTCTTTAAATTATTTTTCTTGGCATTAGGGAATATTTCGAAAAGGTGGACCATGCCAATTAAGAATTGGAACAGAGCTTTAAATCAATTTGAAATACATTTTAAAGGACGTATTTCTCTATAAC
>CAWUTK010000230.1:0-9654 GCA_963924785.1 uncultured Opitutales bacterium | reverse complement strand
AAGTGGGCGAAGAATAGTAAGCTCATCAGATGATGCAGGGGGTTTGGCGGTATCAATGCGATTGAGTGCTCAAATAAATCGAACTGAGGGTGCACGGACTAATACTGGAAATGCGATGTCTTTTATGCAGGTTCAGGATGGGGCGTTGAAATCAGTGGCATCGATCGTAGATCGCATGAGTGAATTACGATCGTTATCAGATGATATTACAAAAAATACGTCTGATATATCAAACTATGACACGGAATTTCAACAGTTGCGTCAGCAGTTAGACAACTTAAGTGGTGAGAAATTTAATGGAGTGAGTTTGTTTGGTGATTTTGGAGGAGGCGGAGCCACCTTCGGGACGGCCTTAGCGTCAGCTTCAAAATTGACAGTGTATACAAGTTCAGAAGGAGCGGCAACAGGAGCCCCTTCTGTTGAACTAGGAAAGATTGCGTTGCAAAGTGCCTTGCAGGTTTTAGGAGCGTCAGCTGCGGGAACGTCAATCGTTGGAACGACGTATGATTCGACAACAAATTTAGCAGCAACATCAGCTGATACCGTAAGTATAAGTAGTTTTTCAGTAGGTGATTTGACGCAAGCGTTAGAGAATATAGCGACGCTTCGAGCTGAGAATGGAGCGAAGACATCTCGATTACAGTTCGCTGCAGATCAAATGGCGACGAAACAGGGGAATTTAGAATCAGCGAATAGCCGAATTATCGATACTGACATAGCGACTGAATCAACCGCGTTTGCGAGGAATCAGATCAAGGTTCAAGCGAGTGCGTCAATGTTAGCTCAAGCAAATGCACTTCAAGGAATAGCGCTTAGCTTAATGGGGTAAGGAATTCGGATTAAAATTAATAATTAAGGACTAAATATACTAAAATGTTGGACTCAATAAATAGGCATAGTGAAACGGGATTTACTGTTTCAATATCAGGTAGCCAGAACGAAAGTTCTGATGGCGGTGGAGAAGCGACTGTTGTGGTTGAACCTCGGCCAAGACTGAAAGCCGTTGAGTTCGCTGATACTTTTTATCAATATGAACGGTTAGATCGATACACTCATCAGCAGTTGATGGATGAACTTAATGGTTTGTCTTCTTATATTGCTGTCCAAAAAGAAGCTGTCGTTAGGTTGATTCGATTGTTTGATGATTATTTACAAAGTAGTCGTTCAGGTGATGAGGTGGATGTTGGTTCGGAAGTAGAAATGTTGGCTCTGGGTTCTGAGCATTTGCTGAAAGAGACCTTTAATGGAATTGATTTGTTTAGAGAATGGAAAGAGGACTTTTAAGAAGTAGTAGAATTCGAGCAGGTTATTGAAATCCGAGATTATCAGATCGGAGTAAGTTCTGATGTTGAAAGAGTGAGGGCTGTCATTGGAGATGGGTTAACCCCTTCGGTTGATCTGCTAATGAGAGCAGTTGTCGGCTTTAAGAGGAATGAAGTGGATAGAGAGAGGCTTTTTAGTCAGTCGATTGAAACGATAAACTCAAAATTTAAGGAGTTTGCACTATATAATTTAAAAGAAGAAATAAATGTAAAGAGAGAGGAGTATGAGAGTGATATGGTTTATGTGCTCGAACGCATGGGGGACTCAACGCTGCGGCAGGAAAATGTAGTAGTGAATGTGAACCAAAACCGTATAGCAAAAATGCTTTAAAAAAACGGAGGTTTAAAGAAGAAGAAAAAAAGAAGTAAAGAATACAAGTAAAACTAAATATTAAAATAAAAATAAAATAAATTAACTAATCGGGAGCCATCCCATCTAAAAATGGTAACAGCAGGACGCTGTTTTAATTAATAATAATATACTCAAGGAGGAATATATAATGTCTATATCAATAAGTTCAAATCCAACTGCAAGCGCAGCATCATTAAATCTAAGTAAAAATAACGCACTTTTGCAAAAAAGTCTTCAGCGTTTATCAAGTGGCCGTCGGATCACTAGCCCAGCCGATGATGCTGGTGGATTAGCGGTATCAATGCGTTTAAGTGCGCAAGTTAATCGTCTTGCAGGTGCTCAAACTAATGTGAGCAATGCAAAATCATTTATTCAGGTTCAAGATGGTGCCTTAAGTAGTGCTGGAACAATCGTTGATCGCATGTCAGAACTACGCTCATTAACGGATGATGTTACTAAAAATACATCGGATAAGGAAAATTACGGAGTAGAGTTTCAGCAGTTGCGTGAACAGCTAAACAGTATCACGTCTGAACAGTTCAATGCGATTGCATTGTTTGGGGATTTTGATGCAAGTTCAACTGGTGGTGCGAGTTTTGGAACAGCTCTTGCATCATCAGCTCAATTGACTGTGTATACAAGCTCAGAAGGGTCACAGGGTTCATCTGTTACATTGGGTAAATTGGCGTTGCAAAGTGCATTGCAAGTTCAAGGTGTATCGGCTGCCGGTGGAGATATCGTTGGAACGACTTATGCCGCAGCAACAAATTTGGCAGGAGATAGCACTACTTCAACAACTGCAAGTATCACAACTTTTGCAATGGGCGATATTATTCAAGCACTTGCAAATGTAGCGACATTGCGTGCAGAGAATGGCGGTCTTTCATCAAGATTGGACTTCGCTTCAGATTATTTAAGCACAACAAAGAGTAATGTTGAAGCAGCTAATAGTCGTATCATGGATACCGATATTGCTACGGAAACAACCGCATTTGCTAGAAATCAAATAAAGGTTCAGGCGAGTGCGGCAATGTTGGCTCAAGCGAACGCAATGCAATCAGTCGTATTGTCTCTATTAGGTTAATGATAGAAAAGTTCAGTTCTAATTAGTTTACAGCGTTTGGCATTTTTTAAATGTCAAACGCCTAAAGAAAATGGAGGTTCTTTTTAGAGAAAGTCATGACGCTATGTGTTTTTAATATTGCTATGAAATGGGAGATTATACTCGAGCAAGTAGTATTAGGAAATGTGCATGGAGCGAATGCTTAATTTAAAATAAGAAGATTCGTTTGTTAGAATTTTAAAATAAAAATTTATAAAAATAAAGGGAGTCATTCCTAAACTAAAAATGGCGAACGCAGCAGGACGTTGCGTTGTTTAATAATCAGGAGAAAAATAATATGTCTATATCATTAAGTTCAAATGTCGGTGCAGCTAATGCAGCTTTAAATCTAAGTCAAAATAGCGCACTTTTACAAAAAAGTTTGCAAAAACTTTCAAGTGGGAGACGAATTGTTTCTGCATCAGATGATGCGGGGGGGTTGGCCGTTTCAATGCGTTTAAGTGCGCAAGTTCAGCGTTTAAGTAGTGCTCAAACTAATGTGGGGAATGCTAAGTCGTTTATTCAAGTTCAAGATGGAGCTTTGAAAAGTGTTGGATCCATTGTTGATCGCATGTCAGAGTTGAGAGCTATGACCGATGATGTGACTAAAAATACATCAGATAAGGAGAATTATGGAGTAGAGTTTCAGCAGTTACGTGAACAACTAAATAGTATCACGTCTGAGCAGTTTAATGGTGTTCGTTTGTTTGGCGATTTTGATGCGACTTCAACTGGAGGGGCAACTTTCGGACAATCGCTCGGAGCTAATGCTCAATTGACAGTTTATACAAGTTCGGAAGGTTCCCAGGGATCAACTGTTACCTTAGGTAAGTTGGCGTTGCAAAGTTCCTTGCAGGTTCAAGGCGTATCGGCAGCAGGTGGAGAAATTGTAGGAACTACTTATGCGGCAGCAACAAATTTGTCAGGAGATAGTACGACTTCAACGACTGCAAGCATCACAACTTTTGCAATGGGTGATATCATTCAGGCACTTTCAAATGTAGCAACGTTACGCGCTGAAAATGGAGCTCTTTCATCTCGATTAGATTTTGCTTCTGATTATTTGACTACAACAAAAAGTAATGTTGAAGCAGCGAACAGTGCAATTATTGATACGGATGTTGCAACTGAGTCTTCAACCTTTGCTCGACGAAGCATAATGGTTCAAGCGAGTGCTGCGATGTTGGCTCAGGCGAATGCAACGCAGGGAGTAGCCCTTCAAATCTTAGGTGGTATTTAGTTTTAGTCGTTAATCAATAGATATAATCGAATGAGTTTACTACTAGATTTTAACAAGACTGCTCGGACGGCAAATATACATCTGAATAAGCATACTGCAAATATGCAGAAAAGCTTACTCAGGTTGTCCAGTGGGAATCGTATTATCAGTCCATCTGATGATGCTGGAGGCTTAGCTACCGCGATGCGACTCAGTGCGAGTTCGAGTCAGGTAAGTGTGGTTTCGGATAATGTTACAAATGCGGTTACCTTTGTTCAATCTCAAGACAGTGCATTGTCTTCTGCTGCTGATGTTTTGACTGAAATGTCAGAATTGAGGACACAGTATGATAGTGCAACTGCGACTTCCACAGACAAGGCAGGTTATAATATAACTTTCCAGGTTTTAAGAGGGCAATTGAGTGACTTGATGACAGAAAGTTTTAACGGGACGAGTTTGTTTTCTGGAGTGAATAATACCTTCGGGCAAGCCATCCAGGATAGTGCAGGAACATTCGCTGTTTACACAAGTGAAAATGGTGCTAGCGGGTCTTCTGTTAGTATTCAGAAAGGGGCCCTTTTGAGTGCGCTTAACGTTAAGGGCGTCGGTGGAACTGGAGCGGTAACAAATGCTACGGTTAGTAATGACTCTGAACTTGCAGCTACTGCGAATTCAGGAACTAGCGCAAGTTTGGGAAATTTCTCTTCAGCAGATATTACTCAAGCTATTGCAAATGTTGCAACACTTAGGGCATATAGCGGTGCCTCAGAATCGGTTCTTGGTTTCTCTCAAAGTTATTTAACGGAGAAAGCGAGTTTGTTATCGCAAGCTCATGATAACATTATGGCGACTGATATAGCGCAGGAATCGATTAATTATACGAAGTATAGTATTTTGGCTCAGTCTGCAGCGGCCGCAATAACGCAATCGAATCTTCAAGCAGGGACAGTGCTGACGCTACTGGATTCAATAAAGAATAATAAGATTCTTTAATAATGATTTGTACTAAATGATATAGACATCTGACGGTTAGCCCTGAGTACCTGGTTAAAGTGAAAGCTTGACTTGAGAAAGGGGTTGGTCGAAGGTACTTTATCTTAAAGTACATAATAAAAGTGATTCGATAAAATGAGTGGTGAAATATTTATAGGCCGAACAAAGGAACTGGAAACAGTTGCTGGTGATATTTTGAATCGAGCAAGCGAGGATACGGATCCTGCGCTTATATATATTCATGCTAAAGAGGGGATGGGGAAGTCTACCTTCATTGGCAGTTTGTGGGATTTACTTGCTGAGGTCGGAGAGAATTGTATTTGGATAAACCCAAGTCGCTTGTCCGAGGTTGAAAACATAAAAGATATCCCCGAATTATTTGTCCAGTCAATGGGGGCGAATAAACCGAATTTAAAAAACCGTTTAACACTTTTTGCTAAAGCATTTGGAACGGCTGTTTTCGAATTTCAAAAGAATGCCGATAAAGATAGTGTCGATCTAATCTCTATTTGGGTTGATTTATTTAAAAAGCAGTTTTTTGCCCAAGGAGGTCAGGCTGCTAATTCTACAGTTAAACCGCAAGTTGTTTTTGTTGTTGAGGATTTTCATAAAATTTCACCTAAAGTATTGGAATGGTTCAAAAATCAGTTTCTGGGGCAATTATCTGATGCTGATTTGTTGAAAAATATCCATTTTGTAGCAACAAGCTCTAGAGCTTTTAGTGAAGATAAAAAATGTGCTCCGTTTTGGAAAAAATTTGATGACCATAAGAAAGAGATAGAATTGGTTCCATTAAGTACGGATGAAATCGTCGACTTATTGATGAAGACTGGGAATCCAGAGATGTCTGCCAGTGCTATTTTAGTTAAAACCGGCGGTATGCCAGGCTTGGTGTTAAGAGAGATTAAGGAATTTGAAACACAGCCAATGCCTACTTCTGTTAAAACACAGATGGAAGGTCTGTTTAGAGGGAAGACAAATAAGCAGGCAGAGTGGTTGAATTGGGCTGCGCATTCGGTTGTTATTTCTGAAGAGAGTTTTTCGGTTTACTGTAACAAAGACGAAGCGAAGAAGGCCATTGCATGGTTGGATAAAGAGCTTACTTTGAGAAATGGGCTTTCTGGAGAATTTTTGATCAGTAGCGATTTAGCTAAAGCAATGTTGAGGTGGCAGAAATCATTGGATAAAGAGGCATTTCTTGCACTATTGGTAAAAGCTCAAGCCTTTACTGAGCTTTATCGATTGAACTCTCATTGTGATTCAAGAAACATTCTATGTGAACTTTCTTGTTTTAATTATTTTAATAACGATGCATTGGAGAATGTGCTAGGAGATTCTGCTTCTAAATGCCTTAGGTTTATTGATAGTCAGACTAGTTTATTTGAGAAATCCAACTTGAATTTTCAATTGAAATCAAATACTCGAAATATTGTTATGGCTTACCGTAATATATTGCTTGATGATGTTTATATTCACATTCAGAGAAAAGTTGATGATTTTTGGAACGCAAAAAAGGCGAATTCATTGAAGATGACCTCCGGTTATGAGAAGGATGTGAAAAAGGGACAAACTAAGCTTCAATCTATTAAAACGGAAATCGAAAGTTTGATTGTTACTATTGAAAAACAGAAGGATAGGATTAGTGATAATTTATTGATTGGTTTCAAAGATGAAACTGAGAAGATTGATCCTAAGTATAAAAAGAAACGGCCGACTTATCTGCTTACAATCTTGGGTGTGTTATTTGTTTTCTTTAGTTTAGTTCATGCAGGACCATTTTCTTTATTCAATGCTGTCGTTGGGGCAATTATGATAATGATGGGGGTTCTTTTACCGAATAAAATCCGTTCGCCTAAGTATTTGTCAAAAGAAGAATTTGTTAAGACACCCGCTCAGATCAAAACTGAAGAAAAGTATATTGATGAAGATTCTAATATACGTTTGCTTTGTTTTAAGCGTAAAAACCTTGAAACCAGTTTAGACTATATTACAGGGACTATTCGAAAGCTTATTGTTCAGATTGAAGAGCAAGAAGCGTTCTTGAATGAACCTTATGCTTTTCAGGAGTAGGGCTAATTTGTCAGCTGAGGTTGTTTTAGGTTTTATAAATGGATAAGACCTTATCTTATATCAGAAAAGCCTTTGGTGATATTGATGCTAAGATTGGGGTGGTGTTGGGCTCTGGTCTGAACTTCTTGGTTGATGAGAAATTTGAGAAGACAATCTCTATACCGTACTCCGAGATCCCCGGCTTTGTTGATTCAACTGTAGAGGGACATTGTGGGCGGTTAATTTCAGCAGAGTTGAATGGTAAAGCTGTTATTTGTATGCAAGGGCGTTTTCATTATTATGAAGGCTATACAATGAAAGAGCTAACTTATCCTGTTCGTGTGTTAGCTGAGCTGGGTGTGGAGTCGTTGATTTTAACAAATGCTGCTGGTGGAATTGACGAGAGTTATGTTCCTGGAACATTGATGTTGATTTCGGATCATATTAATTTTTTGGGAAACAATCCGCTTATTGGTTATTCTCCTATTGGAAATCAAGTAAGATTCCCGGATATGACAAAAGGGTATTCTTCCGCGATGCGGTTATTAGCTAAAGATGTTGCAGTTGAACTCGGGTTAGACTTAAAAGAGGGTGTTTACCTTGCGACAACAGGCCCTTCTTTTGAAACACCTGCTGAAATAAAGACATTTCGACTAATGGGGGCAAATGCGGTTGGCATGTCAACGGTTCCCGAGGCGATAGTTGCAAATCAATGTGGTATGAGTGTTTGTGGTATTTCTTGTATTACCAACATGGCCGCAGGTATGACGGGTGAACCGTTAACGCATGAAGAGGTTACTGAGACGGCGAATCGTGTGAAAAATGAATTTGCAAATTTGGTTTCAGGGATTTGCGGGCGATTATAGCTTGTCTATCAACCGTTTTGAAATTCTTGACGAATTCTGTTTGGTACCTATTATCTTCGATTTTATAATATATTATTAAACCCTTTAAGAAGGAATATTCAAATGAAGAAAATGTTAATTTTAGGAGCTTTTTGCTCAATAATACCTTTGCTTAGCGCTCAGACGCCTGGTCAAATCTCGCCAGCAGATATTAATGCGCCACCTGTAAAATCAGTGGAAGAGGCTTGGTCGTTCTTACCTGATATTGTCGCAGTAGTTGATGATGTAAATATCGAAAAAGCTCAGATTATGGCATCTGTTCGTCAAACAACTGCAAGGATTTTAAGGCCTGGTGTTTCATTAGAGCAGTTCCCTGCGCATATGTTGTCTCAATATGTTGAGCGTGCGCTTGATGGGGAGATTGAAAGGATGATGCTGTTGAGATTGGCAAAAGCAGGGAACTTTAAGCCATCGGAGGCTTTGGCAGATAAAGCGATTGCTTTGTTTAAAAAGCAAATATTGAAGCAGAGGGAGTCGTTTGATAAAATGCCCGCTGAGCAACGAGCTCAGATAGCCGCTCAATTGGAGCAACAGAGAGGAATGACAGTGGATCAAGTGATTAAGGAAGAAATGGAGTCTATGCAGAAAGATGTTCGCTCAAATGCAAAAGATCCTAAATACCAGGATATTATGGCTGTTCAGATCTGGGTGGATGAAAATATCATTTCAAAAGTAAAGCTAACTGACGAAGAGGTTTCTTCTTACTATGAAGAGAATAAGCAGCGTTTTGAGCAAAAGGAGTCGGTAACTGCATCGCATATTTTAATTACACCAGAAGGAGCTGACCCTCGTGGAGGTAAAGCGGCTACACCTGAAGCGAAGGTTGAAGCAAAGAGAGTTGTTGATGGAATTTTAGCTGAGTTGAAAGCTGGTGCAGATTTCGGTGAGTTAGCGGTGGCTAAAAGTACGGGTCCGAGTGCTCCTCAGAAAGGTTCTCTTGGAACCTTTAATCGTGGTCAAATGGTTCCTGCTTTTGAAGAAGCTGCTTTTTCGATGAAGCCTGGTGATGTCAGTGATGTTGTTGAAACTCAATTCGGTTACCATATCATTAAAGTAACGGCTAGAGCTGATGCAAAGATAACGTCACTTGAAGAAGTTAAAGATCAATTGAAGATGCAACTCGAAGGACAGAAAATTAGTGAAGCCGTCCGTAGTGTTGCTATGGCTGAAAGAGAAAATGCTAAAATTGATATTAAGTTTACGCCTGCTCCTGCTCCTGCAGGTATGCCAATGATGATGCCACAGAAGTAAAGGATCTTAGAATAATTTTTTATTAGAAGGGGAGGGCTTAAATGCTCTCCCCTTTTTTTTGCACATTGAATCTGATGCATTAGTTATAAGTCTGGGGTCTAATGTTATTCAATTAAATGGGGTGCTTTGCAGTTGACATGCCTTTTGTGTATTACTTGGATTGATTCCATAAGTATATAGTTAGTAATGAAAAGGGTTTGACTATTGTTGGGGAAGGGATGGTTGGTTTCAAGTTTTTAGAAAAATTTGTAGGACTAGGCGGCAATGGAGAATATAATATTCGGGTGTTTGGAGATGAGCCTTGGCCTGCATATGACAGGGTTCATTTAACAGGATTTTTTAGCGGGAAAACGGCGGAGCGCCTAACTCTAGGTTCTCGTTTGTCGTATGAAGAGAATAGAATTGAGCTTAACAACAGGGACGCGAATTACTGGATTGGATCGTGGCGCAAAGAAAATGAC
>CAWUTK010000229.1:0-18967 GCA_963924785.1 uncultured Opitutales bacterium | reverse complement strand
TTGCCACACAACGAAGTTTACAATTCATTAGATGGCTTAGGTCCCAACTAATAAAACCAACTTCATGGGACCATGCCATGCAGCTCCTGCTTCCCCTTCAGCTCCAATATCTCAAGTGAAAAGCGAACACCGTTCTTGTTGGCATGTGGTTGGATTGGGTGATTATTGCTGAATGAGAATGAGGTGAATAAAGCGGATGTGGGGAGTTTATCATTGCATGAGTCGTGTGGTCGCGGGAGAGTTCTTGTTGGATGAGCGATCGAAGGAAATATTGTGTAAACAATTGTTTCAGGTTGCTGACTTTTGCGGGGTGGAGATTTTGACTTATTGCTTGATGAGTAATCACTTTCACGTTTTGGTGCGTGTTCCGGTGGCGGAAGATCTGAGTGATGAAGAATTATTGAAACGTGCAGGCAAATTGTATTGGAAGGAAGATCGATATTTGGCCCATGTCAAAAAAATATTTATTCGTGGGGATGTGGATAGCGTTGAACGATTGCGTGAGAAATTGTGTGCTCGGATGTATGACGTTTCAATGTTTATGAAGGAGTTGAAACAGCGTTTTAGTATATGGTATAACAAAAGTTATGATCGTTATGGGGTGTTTTGGGCTGACCGCTTTAAAAGTGTTTTAGTTGAGGGGAACCGAAATTCAGTAGGAATGGTCGCAGCGTATATTGACTTGAATCCAGTTCGAGCTCGAATTGTTGAGGATCCTAAGGATTATCGTTATAGTGGTTATGGCGAAGCGATGGCAGGTGTCAGTCGATCACGGAAGGGGTTGATGAAGGCGATGTATGAAGGAAGTGACTGGAGGGACGCGCTAGAGGGTTATAGGGAATTGCTGTTTGGTAAAGGAATTATTGTTCAGAAAAAGGGTCAATCGGCGATAAATGAGCAGTTGGCACAACGCGTTTTGAATGAAAGAGGTCGGTTGTCTCGATCGGAATTGTTGCGATGTCGGGTTCGATATTTTAGTGAAGGATTAATAATAGGGGGTAAGCATTTCATCGAAGAGTGCTATTGCTATAACTGTGAGCGTAAGCGAATACCGCAAAAGATGAAGGGTGGAGATTGGGGTGAAATGATGGTTTATCGATCTTTTAGAAATTTAAAATCAGTTCGATAAAGCGGCGTGTCCCCTATTTTCCAAAATAAGTGTATCCTCGCAGACCCGCCTCGTAGGCGGTCATGATTTTTCTTCGTTGAGTTGCGCTGACTAAATTTTCTTCAACAGCTCTTTCGGCGAGGCACCGGAATCGACCTAACAACTCTTTTGGGTTATGTTCCGCATAGGAGAGTACATCGGCTATACTATCGCCTTCTGTTTCTCGAGAATACTTTATTTTGCCTTTTTCCACATTGATACTCATTACGTGAGTGTCTCCCATTAGGTTGTGTAGATCACCTAAGGTTTCTTGATACGCACCGACTAGGAATATTCCTATAATGTAATCTTTATCGCTAATAATAGGGTGGAGGCGGAGTGTTTTTCGCTCTCCATCTGGATCGACAAACCGATTGATGACTCCGTCGCAATCACATGTTATATCAGAGATTACAGCTTCTCGAGTCGGTTCTTCCTTCAGCCGATGGATAGGCATTATAGGAAAAAGTTGGTCGATTGCCCAAGCATCTGGGACCGATTGAAATACACTAAAATTGCCGTAATAAATATCCGTAATGGTGTTCTTGATTTCTTTAAGTTCATCGGAAACATATTCTTCTAATTCGACAGCCGAAGCGATTTTTTGAAGAATGCTCCAGAATATTTTTTCTGTAAAGCCAAGTTCCCTTAGAGATATTACGCCATGGAGGAATAAGTCCTTTAAGGAGTCACGGTAATAAACGGCATCATTGTAGTTTTCTTGTAGCCGTTCTGTTTTTAAGTTTTTGTATACATCGATGAGGAAGTCCAGAGTCTCGTGATGGTTCTTGGGCAATCCCGATAAGGAATTATCTGCTTCAATTCTATTTACGTCTAACACGTTGAACAGCAAAATTGAATAATAAGCGACTATTGCTCGACCTGACTCGCTAATAATGTCCGGATGTGGCACATTGGCATCATCTGTTGTTTTTTTAATAATCTCTATCAGGTCTGTACAGTATTCTTTAATATCATAGTTGCTACTGCCACTTGCATTGTTTTTTCTGCCGCCATAATTAACCGCAAGGCCGCCCCCAATATTGAAAAGACCCATTGGTGCACCTTCTTTGACTAAATCTATATAAATTCGACAAGCTTCTGTTGTTCCTTGTCTCAAATTTGTAATGTCAGTTATTTGTGAACCGAGGTGAAAGTGAAGCATTCTTAGGCAATTGATTTGTCCCTTGGATTTGATTTTATCAATCACTTCAATGATTTGCGACATGTTGAGTCCAAAAACACTGCGATCACCGGACGAATCATTCCAATGCCCCCCTCCTTTAGTCGATAATTTTGCTCGAATTCCAAGCAGGGGTTTAATTTTTATTTTTTTTGCAACTTGAAGGATTAGGTCTATTTCACTGGGTGTTTCTATGACTAATACAATACGTAAGCCCATTTGTTGGCCATGAAGCGCAAGGCTGATGAATTCGGAATCTTTGTAGCCGTTACAGATGATATAGGCTTCGGGGTCATGCATGTAGGAAAGTGCGGCAATAAGTTCGGGTTTGCTTCCAACTTCTAATCCATAGTGGTATTTCTCACCAGAGCGGGTGACTTCCTCGATAACTTGTTGCTGCTGATTGACTTTAATGGGGTAGACGCCGCGATAGGTGCCATTGTAATTAACGGCAGACATTGCTTTTAGAAAACTTTCGTTCAAGTGGGCAATTCTTGATTCAAGGAGATCTTTAAATCTCAACATTACGGGGAATTGAACTCCGCGCTGGGTTAAGCCTCTTGTGATATCAACAAGACTCACAGGGGATTTGTTTCCATTATCCGTTAAGTTAACAGTGACTTCGCCTTTATTGTTTACGTTGAAGTAATCATTGCTCCATTGGTCAATTCCATAGATTTCTTTCGAATCATTTGTGGACCATTTCTTTACGGTTTTATTGTCTGGCATTATGGTAGAAGGAATTGTGGAATGAAATACTAGATTAGAAGAAGCTTAACGAAAAATAATAGTCATTGAAAATGTATTAATTTTTAACATTGTCCCAATAACTTACAATATTATTTATAGTAATTTAACACGACACTGTTGTTGAAATATGAAGAGGTGAAATTGTTGATTTGATGTGAAACAGGAACTTTATAGTAGCAAATTACAGGATCTTATTGATGTTGAGCGAAAGAATATAGATTGGATAAATCCTGTTTGTATAATGTGTATATGCATAACGAGTGTCTTTTTCATATATTCTGCTCAGACCTATTCTAATGGAACTCATTGGCAAAAACAGATCCTATGGATTAGTCTTGGATATATTTTGTATGTCGCGGTTTCGTCAATAAATTATAAGCATTTTTTGCAATATGCCCATGTGTTTTACGCCTTAAGCATTATAGCCTTGTTTTTAGTTATGACCCCGCTGGGGAAAGAGCTTTATGGCTCCAGACGTTGGATTGCATTGGGCTCTATACGGTTGCAACCCACTGAAGCGGCGAAGGTTGGGACTTTAATTCTCGGCGCGAGTATTTTGGCTCGGTCGAATATTAAGACTGTGAAGGATTCTATTTGGGTCGGGATAAAGGTTTGCTTTTTTTTCTCTATTCCTATAATTCTCATATTTCTACAACCCGATCTAGGGTCTACTTTGATGTTTCCTCCGATGATGTTTTCACTACTGTATATAGCAAATTTGCAAAAGCGATTTTTCGCGGGCGTATTTTTGCTGTTTACGTTGTTGGTCTGTATCCTTGCAGTGGACATGTATAAGTATGATAAGGCATTGGGAGAGAGTGGTCTAACATCACAAGAGTTCCGTGGTAAGTATCAGGGCCAGTCATGGGTCCCGATAAAGGACTATCAGAGGAATCGAATTTTATCTTTTATAGCACCTGCTCACATCGATCCTAAGGGAATTGGGATTAATTGGAACAGGAAGCAGTCGCTAATCTCAGTTGGATCTGGCGGAATTTTGGGCAAGGGGTGGACAGAGGGAACACAGGCAAAGCTTGGTTATCTCCCTCAATCAGTCGCCCATAATGATTTTATATTCCCCGTCTTTGCTGAAGAAAAAGGCTTTGTTGGGGGTGTAATACTTTTGGCGCTATATGCGACAATACTTTTTAATAGCATACGGATTGCGGGAATTTCTCGTGATCGTTTCGGGATGTTGCTGGCTGTGGGAACCAGTATCATTTTATTTATACACATATTTATAAACATTGGCATGGCTATCGGACTTACTCCGATTACCGGTTTGCCACTTCCCTTTTTGAGTTATGGCGGTTCATTTGTATTAAGTTGTTTCTTTTTACTTGGCTTGGTGCAAAGCGTATACCGTTTTAGGAGAGATTATTCGTAGAGATGAATCTGAATAACATAACTTTGGAGAAGTGCGAAACTGGGGGTCCTTGCCGTAAATCATACAGGACATAATGGACGTTAAGAAAAAAAACAACAATTGCTCTAAAAATTCAAATAAATCAAACGACAAGAATGACAAAAATCTTGACGAAAAGAAAGCTGAGAACGTTGACGACAAACTCGTCATTGAACTTCGTGATCGGCCAAAAGAAAAGAAGGTTAAGCAGATTCCTGAAGAGGAGTTGAAGAAATCGGCAAAAGATCGTGAGAAAAAGAAGCGGACAATCATTCAAAAGATTGTTCAAGTTGTTAAGCGTGAAGTAAAAACATATAAAGAGTTGATTATCAATTCGGAGCCATTAGAGCGCCGAGTTGCATTGTTAGAAGATGGTGTTTTAGAGAATTTTCATGTCGAGAGAAGAGATGAAGTTTCAATGGTTGGCGCTATTTATAAAGGCAAAATTCAGAATCTGGAACCGGGCTTAAAGGCGGCATTTGTCGATATCGGGGAGCCTAAAAATGCATTTCTTCACTACTGGGATATTTTGCCTTCAGATAAGGATTCATCGATTGAATTTGTCCGCCAGAATAAATCGAAGGAGCAGTCGCAGAGAGAAAAGATTTCGATCAAAGATATTCCTAAAAAATATCCAATTGGGACAGAGATCATTGTTCAGATTACAAAAGCGCAAATTGGGAGTAAGGGTCCAAGGACGACTACAAACATTTCCATGCCGGGGCGCTATATCGTGTTAATGCCGTTTGCGGGACAATGCGGTATTTCTCGGAAAATTGAAGATAAAAAGGAGCGTTCCCGTCTAAAAGCGATTATTAAGAAATTACAGCTTCCTGAAGGGATGGGGATTATTGTTCGAACGGCAGCTGAAGGTAAAAGAGAACGTTATTTTGTCCGCGATTTACACATGCTTCTTAAGCAGTGGGAGAAAATTGTTACGAATATTGAAGAGGCGAAAGAGCCAGCATGTTTGTATCGTGAGCCAGGTATTTTAGAGGTTACTGTTCGCGATTTTTTGACGGAGGATATTGATAGAGTTTTGGTTGATGACAAAGATGATCATAACGAAATCATGGAGGTTGTTTCTCAAATATCTAAACGTTCTAAATCCAAAATTGCACATTTTGATGAAAATATTCCAATTTTTGAACGTTATAATATTGAGCGTCAAATTCACCAAACCTTCATGCGAAATGTTCCACTTCCATCAGGTGGGGAAATCGTGATTGAAGAAACGGAAGCCTTGATTGCTGTTGATGTTAATACTGGCGGTCACAAGGGGGCGAAGGATGGATCAAATTTTATCGTTCAGGCCAATTTGGAAGCGGCGAAAGAAGTTGCGAGACAGATTCGTTTAAGAGATATCGGGGGATTGATTATAATTGATTTCATCGATATGAAGCAAAAACGTGATCGTAATGCAGTATATAAGGTCATGAAGGATGAGATGGCTGGCGATAAAGCGAAGTCTCATGTTTTGCCTATATCATTGCTTGGTATTTTACAAATGACTAGACAGCGTCATAACGAAAGTATGGCGAGTGTGATGTATGAGAAATGCCCATATTGCCATGGAACTGCTAGTGTGAAATCACCAAGAACGATCAGTGTGGAAATTCAACGTAGACTGTTAAGTATTGCCCGTTATCAAAATACTGAAGTGGGCGCTAGCAATGAACAACGTGAGTTGTTGATTTTGTTGCATCCTGTTAGTCTTGAGCGTTTAAGAAATGACGATGAACAGGTTCTTGTTGATATGCAGAACAAGTATAATGTGAAATTGAGTTTCCGTTCAGATGCGAACTTTCATTGTGAAAACTATAAGGTGGTTGATGCTAAAACGGAAAAAGAACTGTTCTAAGCAGCTTTAGTTCGCAGGAAAGTCGGTCTATGCGTTTCTTAATCGCATTTGATAAGTTTAAAGATTCTTTAGAAGCTGAGCAGGCATGTTCTATTGCTGCGTCTGCTATTCTTAAATTAAATCCAGAGGCGGAAATAATAATTAAGCCTCTAGCGGATGGAGGTGAGGGTTTTTGTTCAATTTTAACAAAGGCGACTGACGGAACATTAATTTCTGAAGAAATTTATGGACCACAAGGTGAATTGCAAAAGGCTCAGTGGGGTATTGTGGGTGTTGAAAAAATCCCACTGGCTGCCCGAAAAGTAATGTCCCTAAAAGAATCAGGAAAGGTGGCTGTTATTGAGATGGCACAAGCGAGTGGTTTGGAATCAATCGTTGCTAGTAAAAGGGATCCATGGATCGCTTCAACATTTGGAACAGGGCAATTGATTGAAAAAGCAGCAAAGGTTCCGGTTGACGCAATTTTGTTAGGATTGGGTGGAAGTGCTACAAACGATATTGGCCTAGGGGCACTTGCTGCATTGGGATTGAAATTTCTAGATGAAACGGGGACTGAGGTTTCGGATGTTTCTCCTCGAAATTGGGGAAAGGTTAATTCTATTTCTGGTGAAATTCTGGATACGCTCCCACCCATTTACATCGCTTGTGATGTTTCCAATCCGTTGTTGGGGGAAAAGGGAGCTACTAGGGTTTATGGAGTTCAGAAAGGGCTTCTTGAAGCTGATGTTGGAAAGCTAGAAGTATCAGTAGAGCAATTATCTGGGCTATTGTGCGATTATTTTCAAGAACCGATGTCATCCAGAGAAATCGCTGGTTGTGGAGCAGCAGGAGGTATCGGGTTTGGATTGAAAATTGCAACTGGAGCGCATTTTGTGCCAGGCTTTCATTTGGTTAAGGAGTGGTTAAATCTTGAAGAAGAAGTTGAAAAAGCAGATTTTATTATCACAGGTGAAGGCTCGTTCGATTCTAGTTCTTTATATGGGAAAGGGCCTTATTCAGTAGTGGAGATGGCAGTAGCAAATCATAAGCCTGTTTCTGTCTTTGCTGGACGGGTGACACCAGAAGCTGTTAGCGCGTTAGCAAAGCAAAATTCGACTGCAATTGCTTGTCAGATTTCTCCTAAAGGACTGTCCTTGCTGGATTGTTTAGCTGGGGCCTCTAATTTCTTGGAACAAAAGGTATTAGAGACTTTTAAGAAAAAGCTACATTTATAAAAAATTTCCTTGCACTAATCTAATACTTCAACATTTTTTACTCTTCCTATTAAGGTTATGCGTCCCGTTCGTCTAGCCTGGCCTAGGACACTCGGTTTTCATCCGAGCAACAGGGGTTCGAATCCCCTACGGGACGCCATTTTTAAATTAGCAACATAAGAAATCTATGTTGTTTTTTTATGCCCAAACCGGGGATGAGAACCCCGCGTTATAAGAGGGTTCGACGTAGCGAAATGAAATGAAGCGAAGATGGGGTGTCGGAGGCATTCACCCTGAATTTACCGAAGGGAAACCCCATCCCCTACGAGGCGCCATTTTGAAATCAGCAACATAAATAACTAATGTTGCTGATTTTATGCCTAAAACTGGGGATGCGAACTCCATCTTCTAGGAGTGTTTGACGAAGTGAAGCAGATATAAGTAAATTTAGCCTCAATGGGCTTGTTTTAGTAATTCAGGGAATTTCTGTTGAAAATTTGTTAAACGAGGAACTGATACATTCTGAACGTATGGATTCCCTGGATTGTTTTTTTCGTAATTCTGGTGGTATTCTTCGGCTTTATAGAAGATGTCGAGTTTTGAAACTTCGGTTGTGATGGGTGAACTGAATTGCTTTTTTGTTTCTATTTCAGAAATAACGAGTTCTATCAGTGATTTCTCTTCGTCTGTTTGGTAAAAAACCGCGGATCTATACTGGGGCCCACTGTCTGGGCCTTGCTTGTTAAGCGTAGTTGGGTCGTGGGAGCCAAAAAATGCGATTAAGAGCGTTTTATAATCAATAACTTCTGGGTCATAAATTATTTCTACGGCTTCTGCATGTTTTGTTGTAGCCGTGCAAATCTGTTCATAGGTCGGGTTTTTAATGTCTCCGCCGGTATATCCAGAGATCGCTTCATTAACGCCATTTATTGACTCAAAGATGGCTTCTACGCACCAAAAGCAACCGCTTGCAAAATAGGCTTTGTTTAAATTGTCTGAAGTATGATTCATTTTAGTATGAGAGGTTGATGTGTTTACTGCCACTTGTTCTTCTGAACAAGAAATTGTTGGTGAGATTAAAAGGAGTGCGGTGAATAATTGTAGGTATTTCATGTGAGATATTTATTTCTTTAAGAGATCTTTAGCTTTGTCGAGTGTCGCCTTTTCAGAGTCACTTAAGTCACCAAAGCCATGGTCGTTGATTTTATCCAATATGCGGTCCACTTCCTTTTGTAGCTCTTTCTTGTTGGTCATGTTAACCTTAAATTTAGTTGAAATATCGTTGGTGGTTTTTTTGATCCACGAGGGGGTTTCAATGCTAACTTCGGGTTTAAATAGTGAAATTGATGGATTCATATAGAGTTTGTAAAACATGTAGGCTCCGATCATCCCGCCTAAATGAGCTGAGTATGCGGTACTGTTGTGTCCGGGGACTTCAAGTGTGAGAAACCCCCATGCATTATAGCCGGCCGTTGCCCAGCCTAGCCATTTGGCTTTAATGGGAAAAGGGAAAGGGATCAGGAAAATCTTTCCATCAGGTTGTAGTAAGCAGAATAGGATTAATACCCCCATTGTTGCGCCCGATGCACCAATTACTCTGCTGGGATTAGTATTGAAAATAAGCCAAGCGATAGCGCCGCTAAGAATGCAGGTGAAATAGAGTTTGTAAAATGTTGACTTTCCCAGTTTGGCTTCAACTGTTCGTCCGATGAAAAACAGGAGTATCATATTGCCTGCAATATGCCACAAGCTAGCAGTTTCATGCAAAAAAGCATAGCTTCCGAGTGCCCATAATTTCAGGGTTGGGAGTGTGTCACTTGTGAGGGCGAAGTATTCATAGGGAAACTTGCTATCAAAAGCCATGGGCAAGTGCTGGATGATATACACTGCGAGATTAATGAGCATAAGTACAGTGATGGCTGTGTAGCCTTCACTCTTGTTTTCGTCTCTCATATATGGGCGGTCGTAAATCATCGATATTGGTAATGGTAATACTGTGATTAATTCCCTAAAAGGCAAATAGTTTTGGAATAACTTGACAAAAACGCTAAAATTTTTTTTCTAGTTCAGCATGGCAAGTATAGACGAAAAATGGGCAGATAACGCAAATGGAAAATTCTATGTCGATGAGCAATGTATCGATTGTGATTTATGTCGTGAGACTGCTCCAGACTTTTACACTCGGAATGAGGATGGAGGTTACAGTTATGTTTACAAACAACCTGAATCAGACGAAGACATAGAGCTTTGTCAGGAAGCACTTGACGCATGTCCGGTTGAAGCGATTGGCGACGACGGCGCGTAAGAAAACTTTCAGCGAATTTCAGAAGACCCTCTGGTCATGGTTTTTTAATAAGAACCGTGCGTAGAGGGTTTTTTTTGGAATAGCGGTTAAGTAGAAGAGATTAAATTGAAGAAGCAAACTACAGTAGCGCAAGAGCCTGTTTATTTCAGGCATAGTGAATTGTTACGGAAACGGCATGGCGCCACAATGTATCGTGTTCCAATTGATTTACAGTTGGGTTGTCCTCATCGAAGTGTTGATGGTAAAGGTGGGTGCACCTTTTGTCCTGAAGATGGAGCGAAGGCTCGACAAATTGTCGATCTATCAAATATTCAAGAACAGGTTCAGCGGGGGGTAGAATTTGCGAAAAGACGGTATGGCGCGAAGAAGTTTATGGTTTATTTTCAAGCGTATACTTCGACTTTTGCCGGATTATCACGATTGAAAGAATTGTATGAGTCTGTCCTCGCGATACATCCTTTTGATGCGATGACGATTAGTACGCGACCAGATTGTCTATCTGACTCAATTTTAGATTATTTCGAAGAATTAAAAGAAAGCATTGATTTGTGGGTAGAGTTGGGCGTGCAAACGATACATGATAAAACGCTGACTCATATTCAGAGGGATCATGATTGGGCTTGTTCTGAGAAGGCGATCACTCGTTTAAATGCAAAAGGTGTTCAAGTGGCAATTCATGCCATTCTTGGTTTACCGGGTGAAGGGATGAAAGAATTCCGTGAAACGTTTAAGTATTTTTCTCGATTAAAATTAGATGGCTTGAAAATTCATAATTTGCACGTCATTAAGCATACGCAGTTATATGAGCAATTTAAGGCGAAGCCGTTTAAATTATATAATGAACATGAGTACGCGGAAATTTTAATGGAGCTATTGCCTTTGTTGCCACATGATTTGCCGTTGATGCGATTGGTGAGTGATACGAGGGATGATCATTTGATTGCACCGCGCTGGACATTGGGAAAGTCTGGATTTACTGAATATTTCTTGAAGCTGATGAAAGCTCAAGGGCTGTATCAAGGTTCAGCCTACAATAAAGAAGTGGTTGAAATCTTTGATGAGAACTCATCATACAAACCAGTTTTTAATGATGACAAGAGTTTTACCTTTTGGGATGATGATTTTAAGGAGCATTTCCATGCAAAAGAAGGTGCCGAGACCGAAGCCTTACATAAGTTCACTATTCCTTCGGGAATTCAATCACTGGTGAATCAGCAGGATGTTAAGCTTTTAGATGTATGCTTTGGCTTGGGTTATAATTCATTGATTACAGCGGAGCATTTGCACCAGAATAAATCGAACTATCGGCTGGAAGTCACTGCGTTGGAGATGAAGAAAGCTATTCCTTTTAATTCGGCTAAATTATTTAAAGATAAGAAGTCTGAACTTGATTGGAGCGAGTGTTTGAATGATTTATGTCGGAATAATTCTCATCACAATGAGTCGTTTAGCGTAAAAATGCTTTGGGGAGATGCTCGTTATCAAGTCACTAAACTAGATGAAGATTATTTTGATGTCATTTACTTGGACCCGTTTTCATCTCAGCGGAATAGCGAACTTTGGACTTATGATTTCTTTTGTTTGTTAAAAAGAGTGATCAAGCATGATGGGGTATTGCTCACTTATAGCACTGCAAAACAAGTTCTGTCAGGGTTGGTAATGGCGGGTTTTTCTGTGGGCGAAACGCATTCTAGTAAAAGTAACAAAGGGGGTACTATCGCAAGCTTAGATGCGGGTAAAATAGAATATCCAATCGCACTGGAATCGTTAGAATTACTTCACGGAACTGCAAAGGGTTTACCTTATAGGGATCCGCAGTTGATACTTAGCAATAGGGAGATTCTTCAGCATCGTGAACAAGCCGTTAAAGCTTTTTCGGAAAAACAAGTTGCCGTGGTATAAATTATAAAATTGGGGCTAACGCGATTCTGAATCCGATACCACCATCTTTATAATCTGGTTTGTTGCCGGCACGAATCGATGAACCCACTTGATCTGGGGTCACAACAAAATTCCCGCCCCGTTGTACTTTGTAGGTTCCCTCATCTGGACCTTTGTAGTCCGTCTGTGATCCACTCGGATACTCGGCATACCAGTCTAAGCACCATTCGAAGACATTTCCGTAGATATCGTAAAGGCCGAATTTATTAGGTTCTTTCTGGCCCACAGGATGGGTGATGCTGAGACTGTTTTGCTTACACCAAGCATAGTCTTCAAACCCTTCGTGCATGTTGCTGAAGAAATATCGCGTTCTACTGCCTGCTCGGCATGCGTGCTCCCATTCTGCTTCTGTTGGGAGGCGATATTCCATATTGCTTTTAAGCCTTTTGGCGTTTCGCTCAATTTGCGTGAGCCGTTTGCAAAAGTTATTAGCATCTTCCCACGTGACATTTTCGACAGGAAGTTGATCGTCCCCTTGGAATCGGCTAGGATTGGAGCCCATGATTTTTTTATATTGCTCCTGTGTGACTTCATATTGTGAAAGTGAAAATGGGCCGGTGATTTTATTTTTAAACTCTTTTGTTTTTTTGTCACCTATGGTGATTTCTTTAGGGCTTAAAGGCTTAAAAATGAGTTGAATGTCCTCTAGGCTCCGAATGTTTAATACGGGAAGCTCTGCCATGACGGATGGACTTGGTGCAGGTGAGTTCATGAGTTCTTTAAGTAAGGTTCCTTTAGTTGCAGATTCTGCCATGACGGTGATTTGCTGGATGTCTTGAATTTCTTCAGGTTTTGCGGCTGCAATCTGGACTTTAGGCCAAGCGACAGGGTCCTTGTGCTGAAGGGTCCATTCTTTATTATGAGGAATACTGTGTGTTCGATCCATCTTGTCATTGAAATCAACTTTTCCGTCTAGAAGTAATACTTTTACAGTTGCTCCTCTGACGCTGATTTTAACATGAGTCCCACGTATACCGGCTGAACCGAGTGGAGTTTCTATTTCACAACTGCTGCTGGAGTTTAATTTACGTGTTTTTTTAATTAAATCTCCGTAATTGAGTTTAATTTTTATTGTGGAAGTGCTTGGTTCTGCAACAAGATCTGAGACTTTATAGTTCATTGGGTTATAGTTCTCTTGTTGGTATTTTGAAATAACGATTTCCGTGTATGGATCTAGATGGATAATGGATCCATTTGCGAAAAGGATGGATATTTGACTGTATTGAGTGGTTTTAATCTTAGATCCAATTGGGATCTTTTGACCGATTTCAATTTCTTCAGGAGAAAGCCGGATTCCTTTGCTATCAGAGATTTCAACAGTTCCCTGAATATTCAAAATCATAATTGCCCCCGTTTTTGTTCCGGTGCCGGTTGTTTTTGGACTACCACCCCCGACAACATAGGATCCACTGGAAGCCTGTGACGAAGTACAAAAAATGGCTAAGGAAAAAATGAGAAAAAATGTTTTTAAAACGCTCATAGTGTTGGGCTTTGGGATTAGTGATCTTGTGTAATTTCAATTGAAAGAAGAATGTAAAATCTTTCAACTTTAAAAATTAGCCAAAAAAAATGCGCCATCCCTAACAAAGATGACGCAAAAACTTAACAAACTTATAAACAAACTATGAACAAAATCGAATTTAAATTCTATGTTCTGTTATATAAGACGTAAGAAAACTCAGTTCGTTCAAAATAAATTTAAAATTTATTAAAATAAGTTAATTTTGGTAGGGATTGTGGTCTTTTGCCCCGTTCAACTCGAGAATAGGACGCCGGATGGCAGCTAAGTTTCTTTTCTGGGCTCGTTTTATTGGCGGAGGTTCATAATAAAGGCATCTGCCTGTCATCTTTTTTGAATTTATTATCATGGTTTAACCTAGATATATTGGAATAACATGGTATTGTGCCATTTTTAAACGGTATGGTTTCTTAATGCGCTGATAGTTAGCGTTTTGCGGCAATCGTGTAGATGTTTGGTTTCGCACAGTGCCTCAAGCGGGTAAACTTGTATTATGTTAGATTATAAAATGGCATCTTGTATTTTATCAACGATTTCGCCTACATCGTTCGGAGTTACATTTGTGAACATTGTGTTCTGGGGATATAGCATAACTACTGAGCCTTTGTCGCAGGGTCCAAGGCATTGACTTTTTGAGACACGAACAAGACCGTTTTGATTGAGTTTTAAAAGACCGATTTGTTCTTTGAGTCTAGCGGCAGTCTCCATACTGTTTCCGTTTGAGCAAGATACCATGCCTTCTTCTCGTTCATTGATACAGACGAAGGCGTGGCATTTATAGGATGTTTTCACCGTTTTCATTTTTGAAAACTAAGGGTTTAGACGTCAACGACGAGTGCTTTAAGTGCTTTAAGGTCGAGTTTGCCTGTTGCTAAAATGGGAATGGCTTCGGTTTTTAAAACTTCTCTTGGTAACCAAAGGTTTGGATAGCCTTTATTTCGAAGGGCTCTTTGAATCTCTAAAAGATCAATAGCAATGGCTGTTACGATGACGAGTGCTTCCCCTTTTACTTTGTCAGGCCTGCCAACGATAACAATTTTCCGCCCGCCATTTTCGTCTAAATCCAATTCATCGACGATAGCTTCCTCTAAGGTTCCGTGTGGAACCATTTCTCCACCGATTTTTGAAAATCTAGATAATCGCCCTTCGATGTACAGGAAACCGTCATCATCAAATCGAGCTAGGTCACCGGTAATGAGCCAATTATCCTTCAGCATCTTCTTGGTGTTCTCTGAATCGTTTAAGTACCCATGGAAAATGTTTGGCCCTTGTAAATGGAGGATTCCTACTTCAGTCAATGCTCGTTCCTTGCCTGTATCTGGGTCAACTATTTTGGCAGTCATGCCGGGGAGTATTCTGCCGGTTGACCCTTTTTTATGCAGTAAGTTTTTAGGATATTTGGTAACGGCTTTATGTAAATTAATACTAGTAACGGGGCTTGTCTCTGTAAGGCCGTAACCTTCGAGGTATTCAGAGCCAAAAGATTTAAACCATTCATCTGGTAGTCCCTTGGGCGTTTTTTCAGCTCCCGAGATGACAAACTTGACCGTTTTCATGGCTTCGGGATCTACTCTTGTGAGGTAGGGTTTAAAAAAGGTAGGGGTTCCTAAAATGATACTGACAGATTCTTGGCGAATAACGTCCGAGTTGAGCTTTGTATCTATAGGAGAAGGAGTGGTTATAGTCTTTAGACCCGTAATGATCGGGAACCATAGGGCAACAGTGAAACCAAAACTATGAAATGTTGGGAGGTTGCCCAGAAGAATTTCGTTGTCAGGTAGAATTCCGATTTCATCAATTTGAGCACAGTTGCTCAGTAGGTTTCTGTGGGTCAGGGCAACACCTTTAGGGTTACCAGAACTTCCACTGGTAAATAATAAGGCGACTTCTTTATCGCCGCCTGTTTTAGATAAGCCCAGAGAGTCAGCGGTGGATGAACCTGATTCGTTAAATAAATTTTTGTAAAAAGCAGTGATGTCTTCTTTCGGAAGTGTAGCCAATTCCCCTGGAAGATCCATGAAGTTAGGTAGCCAAGGAAAGTCTTTTAAACGTTCTCGAATAGGATCAGCTGAAATAATTATATCGATGTCTGCAATTTCAATACTGGCTTCTGCGGGTGCCCTCCCAATCGTGAAGTTTAAATTTACAGGGATTTTGCCGCAGAGAACAACTGCGAGATTGGCAATATATGTTCCCATTCCTGGAGGAAACACTAAGCCTATGCGTTTTTTATCTGTCGCCGTTTTAATCTTTTGAGAAAGGTGCCAAGCGGTCGCGAGTAAAAGACCAGCACTCATTTCCTTACGCTCTCTTGTGCAGTCAATGACTAGAATCCGACTAGGATCTGTCGCTAATTCACGAACTGCTACGTAAGCCAGATTTTCGTCTAATATAGTTTTTTGTAAAAATTTAGAATGATCGTTATCCATTAGAAAAATTGAGTCTATTATTTACCGGTGACGTCTAGCCAGTAAAATTGATAAGGTTGAAATGTAATGACACCTTTATTAAGGGGTATTTTCTTTTGAGAAACTAGGTCGAAGAGAGATGGAGTAGCAAATGCTTCATTTAAGTTCAAGGTTTGCTTCGATGATGAAAAATTGAAAATACAGAAGAGTTCTTGTTTCTCATCGGTAGATGTTCTTTTGAATGCAAAAAAGGCCGGTCTTAAGTCTAGTATCTCTTGTTTTGCATTGGGATGAAAAGCGGAGCATTCGGTGCGAATTTTTAACAGCGAATGATATGCTTTAAAGATTTTTGCCTGAACGCCAGTTTTACTATTCAATGTTTTTGTCAACTCATCGAGATCCCATTTCTTTCGATTTAGGGTGCGATTCATTTTAGTTTCCTTGTAACCGTCTTGATTGTTAGGTGTGGCGGTTAGGCTATGAAAATAAACCCCTGGTATCCCTTGGAGCGCGAGGGCGACCGCTTGGGAACAGAGGAAACGATTGCGGCTAATGGTTTTATTATCAGGGTCTGAAAGAGCATCGAAGTAGGTGATGTTAAGTTCGTAGGGACTCTTTGAGTCATCCTCATTATTTTTCTCTGAGACTTTGCCGCCTCTTTTCTTTACTGTTTTAACAAGCGACTTGATTTCGGAGTCTTTCAAGAGACCTTGCAGTGGTCGAACCCCTATGCCGTCATGACTTGCGGTGAAATTGAAATAGGTGCAATTGTCATCAAGTTTAGGTAAGCTCAGTGCCCATTCTGTCAGGTAAGACGTATCTTCTTTTAACAGTGAATGAAGTAAAAGCGGTGGAAGGCTGAATTGATAAACCATGTGTGCCTCATCGCCCTTGCCGAAATAGCTGATGTTTTCTTCATGCGGGACATTGGTTTCAGTGATGATCAATGTTTTCGGTGAAACGATTTCGAGTATATCACGGAATAGTTTTACAATTTCATGCGTTTCTTTGAGGTGAAGGCAATTGGATTTTTTCTTTTTCCATAAGAAGGCGATTGCATCGAGCCTTAGTATTCGAGCACCTTTCGAGAGGTAAAGGAAAAGAATATCTAGGAATTCGAAAAACAGATCTGGCGATTTCCAGTTTAAGTCTACTTGGTCGGCACTGAAAGTTGTCCACACGTGGGTGGTGCCGTCACGTGTTTGAGTTTCAGTTAAGAGAGGAGAGGTTCTTGGCCGAACCACTTTAGATAAGTTTTCTTTTGGATCGGCTTCGATGAAATAACTTCTAGCGGGTTCAATCCCGGATAAATAGTCCTTAAACCAACTGCTTTGGCTTGAGCAATGGTTTAATACGAAATCGAACATAAGAGAAAAATCACTTTCAAAACTTTTGATATTTTCCCATTTTCCGAGGGCTGGATCAACTGCGCGGTAATCGATTACAGAAAATCCATCATCTGATGACCATGGACAGAAGGGTAGAAAGTGAACTGTCCCAATGGCCCCCTTTAGGTTTTCGACACAGAATTTTTTAAGTGTTTTTAAAGGGGCTTCGTTTGGCGTTTGGACCATGTCGCCATAAGTGATTAGTATCGTGTCTTTTTGCGACCATCGGCTTTTAGGTTTTTCGTGCGTAAGGCCTACACCGTAACGACCAATCATGTGATAGAGTCGTTCGACCATTTGGTCTGCATCTTTACCGTATAGCAGTTTAAACCTTTTTCGAATGGAAGAAAGTTTTGTTGGAGAAATTGTTTTAATGATGCTTGGCATTAGACTTAAAGTATTACGGATTTTTTCCGAAGAAATCGTTCATGTGAGTATTGATACAATCTTTTAAGACTGAGTAGCCAAAGAACTTACTGGCGACTTTGTAATTGTGATTTACCATTTCGCGACGGTATTTCTTTTCCTCGAGGGTTCGCTTCACCTGTTGCACAAGTTGTTGAGAGATGAAACCATCCATTAATAGAAGTTTGAAGCCTTTTGGCTCAATGTCTTGAACGAAAATAGAATATCTATTGATCAGAACGGGAACCTTGAAATAGATGGCCTCTAGTAGTGCATTACCAAACCCTTCGTAAAGACTAGGGTATGTGACGAGATCTGCGTGTGGATAAAGATCCCAGAGGGTATATATCTTTTTTCCTAACGGGTCAAACTGCCGAACTTCTCCGATTCGCGTAGAGAAAAATCGCAAATCGACATTTTCTTCTTTTGCCATTTCGCTCAACATGTCGCGGTATTCGTAGCCCTCATCACCTGCATCATGCGAGATGACGAGTTTACATCGTGGGTCATTGAGTAATCCAATTAATTTAATGGCGTGCTCTATACCTTTTCTTGGGACAATGCGTGTGGGTTGAAGGATCAAAAAATCGTCTTTGGCGATGCCCATTTCTTCTCGAAGGTCTTTGGAATAGGCATCTAGCTTCGGAGGGGATTTTGCAAAGTTAAATACATTCGGGAGCAGTAGAGATGAAACCCCTTTTCTGAGGGAAAGTTGTTCCTGTGCAGCCTTATTGATAACCACATGTCTGATGTTCGGTAAATTTGGAGGGAAGGCCATATCGAGGTAATCTCGGACAGAGCCAATACTGAATCGCGATCGTTCCCAAAAAAAATCGTGGTGGTGTGCAATTGCAGGCATTTGCGTTTCTGCTAAAAATTCCGTGATAGCGATTCCTAGAGGGATATGCATCGGGATAGTGACTACATTTTGCAAAACGAGAATATCTAGATCAAATTTTTTAACGTAGGTGTAAAGGGTGGTTTTGAGGTAATCGGCTAATTCGCGTATGCGAAAACTGACTAGAGGGGAGCGTTTTGACGTCGACCAGATTTGCTGATTAATCCATTCATTTTCAGAATAGCCAAAATAGGCTTCTGGGACACAATGGCTGATAGAAGCGTGTCGGTCGCTTTTCCCACTATACCAATAGCTCACATGTTGGTCATCCCATAAAAGTTCCGCCCATTTAGCGCTTTCTAGTGAAACACCATCTGTTCCCGCAAAACGAGTAGATACAAAACCAATATTTTTCGACATGATCTTTATTTTTAAGTACTTAAATAGGGAGAGCAAGAAAATCTACAGTGTTTTATTAAATTAGATTCGCCCGACAAAAGGAGGGTTTTGAATAGGATCTCAAGCTGTTGCTGTACAATAATTAATAAATTCATCTATTTGGCTTAAAAACAATTATTAGCACATTAATTGCTCTGTATCAATAAGATATGAAGAAAATAATAA
>CAWUTK010000228.1:0-10247 GCA_963924785.1 uncultured Opitutales bacterium | reverse complement strand
ATCTCAATGAATCTGAACGAGCCACCTATAAAATACTCGATCAGCAATTAGAATACGCCGATGTTGTCGTCTTAAATAAAGTAGATCAACTGGAAGCGGATCAATTATTAGAAGCAGAAAAACTTGTCAGAAAAAAAGCACAACAGGTTCGTTTCCTCGAAATAGCCTACAACGCTGAACTCGACCCAAGGCTTTGCTTAGGCCTCAAAGTTCATGCAGAAAAGAAAAGCCATCATGGACACGGACATCACCCTCATCACCACGGTCCAGTCGTTTCCTTAACACCAGACTCTGATTCACCACTTGCAGATCAAACAATCGTAGATGGACACACACATGACGATCTCGGCTCACACGCTCACGATGAGTCGACCCACATGCATTTCCACGAACACGACTCGGGGTGGCAATCATTCACGCTGCATACCCATGCTGACCAATCAGAAGAATCTTTAACAAAAGCCTTAGAAAAGATATCTAAAGAAGAACCGATTCTTAGAGCGAAAGGAGAAAGTGTCTTAGAAAACAAAACCGGAACACTTAACATTCAAATCGTCCGCACCCGAATCAACATTACAAAAAATGATCACCCAACCGATAAAAATGTTTCAAGACTCGTCTTTATTGGCTACAGACCAGATCGGAAGAATGTGGTTAAGATCCTAAACGAAGTCACTGAGACAAATTGGTCTTAAACTCAGCAACCTAAATCAGTGTAGCACAGCCAACCCTGTCTGTGTACGATTGGCTCTTTCCAAAGGGTTTATAGACGATCTTTCCAATAATTTGGCTTACGCTTATGATGACTAATCGCTGTGATAATAATCAAATTTCCATCTTGAGCATAAATCAAACTATAGGGAAATCTTCTTAAGCGACATGAACGATTATTTTCAGATATTATACGCCATGCACTAGGATAATCTAAAATCTTTGTTAAGCTTTTCTCAACTTCATCAAGAAATTCAGAGCCTAAGCCTGCAAATTCATTTTCATAATAATCAATCGCATCCTTTAACTCTAAAGATGCTGGCAATAAAATCTTGTAATGCATCAAGCGAGACTACTTCTCAACTCAGAAATAACATCCGAACAATTCAATGCTTCGAGCTCACCACTTTTGTAAGCTTTTAAGCGATCCTCTGACTCATTCGCCCATGCCTTTTCAAGTTCTTTATCCTCATCAAGGCTATGCAATAGTGTATCTGCTAGAGTTGCCCGTTCAAAGGGTGAAAGTCCTAAAGCTTTTTTCTCTAATACCGCTATATCCATAGTCTTAATACATTATGCCTTTTTCAAATTTCAGCAAGTAATTCCTTTCTTAAATGTAAGTGCAATTTACGCCTTCACCATTTCCACCTTCATAGCGGCCTAAATCAGTGTAGCACAGACAATTATGTCTGTCTAGATTTCGCTACTTCCGGAAGGCAACTCAACCCCCAGTAACGTTTAATCAAGTGGTGATCATTAGCACGTAATGGAAAAGAATCAGCCCATATTTCTCCTTAAATAGCCAAAAAGAAGCTCTTTATCTTGATAGAAGCAAAATAATTCACACTTTATTAATACCAATAAAATGATTAAAATCTATTTTCCCATAGGAATAAGTTGGAATTTCCCTATTCTTTCGTAGGAATAATTCAATCACATCCTTTAACTCTAAAGATGCTGACAATAAAATCTAGTACGAGACGACATCTCAACTCAGGCATAACCGTTAACTTTTAAAAACTATGGACCCTTACCAATCTCCAGACACCCAAGATCCAGCCATCCTCAATGCGATGATTCAACGGCTTGAGGACCGAGGTGAAAACGATCTATTCAATAGCTTCATAGATCAGTATCTCGAAACTGTAAATTTTGAGAAAACAAAAGCCATACTAGACCTTGGTTGTGGCACTGGCGCGGTGACACGGAGAATCGCCAGCAAAGCACCAGCGTCAACAATCACCACAGGTGTAGATATCAGTCAAACATTGTTAGATGTCGCTCGCAAAAAATCCGACGACAGCATCCAATGGAAACATTATGAAGGGAAGACACTTCCCTTTCCCGACGAATCGATGGATCTGGTTATTTTACATACCCTGCTCACTCATGTGCCTGATCCTGTTGAAACGTTAAAAGAAGCAAAGCGTGTCCTTTCTCCAAGTGGGAAAATAATTATTTTTGATGCCGACTACGCCTCTACCACCTACGCCATAAACGACTTTCACAAAGGCCGAGAAATCGACCTCAAACTTCTCAGCGCAGTCGTCCACAACATTAATGTCTGTCGAGCCATGCCAACACACATTTCAAATGCAGGACTAACATTAGACGATCACACGGGCCACATTATTGCTGAAGCAGGTAAAGGCGACTTCTGGTTATCCAGCGTTCAAGGTTTTGCTAAACTCATCCCCGCACTGAATATCCTACCAACTGAAGAAGGCGAAGCATGGGTCAATGAAATATTAGATCATCACAAAAACGGCACATTCTTCGCTTCTGGAAACTATTATACCTATTTTGTATCGAAGGCGGATTAACCTTGAGGTTTAAATCAGTCCACAAGGGTAGCCAATAAGGTCACCATTGCACCCTGTTCATTATCGTCTTCATTATCGTAATAATAATCGACCTGATAGCCCTCATCTCCAAGTAGGCTAACATAGTCTTCAATTCGCACATAACTGACGGGGTAACTCACTCGCTGATCTTGGTAATCGTCTAATACCACCGGTGCATGATCAAGTAAATTGGATTCTTGTAGAAAAACGGCACTCTTACCACTTTTCGAGACACCTAATTTTTTAAAAAGTATATGCTGAGGTTTCACCTTCAATACATCACTCAATAGATTCAAGGGCTCGCGACAATACTGTAACGTGCATCGACAGTAAAACACATCAATCCCACCCAATGCAGATTTACATTTCTCGAAGTCACTATGAAATGAAACCGTATCATTTTGAAATGTACCTGATTTTGAAACGAGGTCTTCCAATTCACAGACACCCCATTTCAAAGCCATAGTTGGATCCCATTTACTCAATAGCCAACTGAGAGGAACTAACCCTCCCCCTAGATCCAAGACTTTGAGTTGTTTCTTACCGACGTAAAAAGATTGAAACAATGAATATAGATCGAACTCCCACTTCTTTAATTCTTCAGAAGTTCTTTTTCGTGAACGAATCATTTCTAAATACTTCTTAGAAGATTCAACCACATAGTCCGTAATCAAGTGATTCGAGTACTCACCGTTGCCAATCGCCTTAACGCCAGCATCATAGTTTTCTACCGGCAAAAACGTAATACCTTCTTTATCCGAAAACAGACGACCTATTTTATTTAAAACACTCATTCTCTCACTTAACCCATCTGATTTTAATACGACCAAAATCCATAGTTCCAAGTACACAAAAACCACTACATGAGTCAAATATGGAATAATAAACCGTTTAGAATAAAAGTGTATTTAACATTGTGACAATGTTGAAAGTAAAAACTTTAAAATAAAACTTGACCGACCGGTCGGATTAAGTATTGTTTGATGAATGGAACAAAGTAATACTATCAGCAAACGCGAGGAATTGATCGAAATTGGATCAGCACTTTTCTATGAGCAGGGGTATCAAAAAACTGGCATCAAGCAGATTATTGAAACGGCTGGTATTGCTAAAGGCACCTTTTATTCTCATTTCAAATCTAAAGAAGAACTTGGAATTGCGTGGTTACAGGCACGTCATAAATATTGGAATAACGCGATGGAAGAATACATTAAGATCCATGCGAGTGCTAAACCGTCATCAAAAATACTCAGCGTCTTTGATTACTTAGAAAACTGGATGGTTGAGAGTAAATTTCGAGGTTGTGCCTTTATCAATACTTTAGCTGAAACACCCGCCCAAGACAGTCTCCTAAGAAAAGAAATCGAATCACATAAGCGTGATCTATTAGCCTTTTTTCAAGCACTCGTGAATGAACACTTTTCTCAAAAACAAAAAAAAGCCCGTTCTCAATTAGCCTCCTGTATTTACATACTCTTTGAAGGAGCACTCATAGAAATGCAAAACTTCTGCGAAACTTGGCCGGCAAAAGCCGCAAAAGAGCATACTGCCCTTTTACTTAAATAATTTTTTTACATTCACTTGACCGACCGGTCGCTAAATTAATAATCAAAATACAATATCATGAAAAACAATATCAAACATCAATTACTCACCTATCTACTTATTCTAGGCAGCGGCCTTATCTCGATGACGCAACTGACCGCACAGTCAGTTCGCTACCAAACAATAGAGGTGGAAGGAGTTGACATCTTTTACCGAGAAGCGGGTTCTAAGGAAAAACCAACACTCCTATTACTGCATGGTTTTCCAACATCATCACATATGTTTAGAAACCTCATTGCGGATCTCTCTGACAAATTTCACTTAATCGCTCCTGATTATCCTGGGTTTGGAAACAGTGAACAACCCTCTCTTCAGAGTTTTGAATACAGTTTTGATAACTTAGCCTATATTATGGAAAAGTTTACTGAGCAAATAGGTCTGAGGACATACAGTCTGTATCTAATGGATTATGGCGCTCCAATTGGATTTCGTTTGGCCACAGCACACCCAGAACGCATCAATTCACTGATCATTCAAAATGGTAACGCATATGACAAAGGACTTAAAGAATTCTGGATTCCTATTAAAAAATATTGGGCGAATAGAACAGCTGATAATGCACAACCCTTAACCAACTTCATCACTCCTGAAGGAGTTAAATGGCAATATACGCATGGAACAAGGAATGCAGATAAGATCAGCCCCGACAACTGGAATGTTGACCTTCAACATTTACAAAGAACCGGGAATCCTGAAATACAACTTCAGCTATTCTATGACTATGGCACCAATCCGAGTCATTATCCTGCATGGCAGAAGTATCTTCGTGATAACCAACCCCCAACACTTATCGTATGGGGCAAGAATGATTATATTTTCCCTGCAGACGGAGCTCACCCTTATTTAAATGACTTAAACAAAGTAGATTTCCACCTACTTGACACAGGGCATTTTGCACTGGAAGAAGACGGGGAACTGATCACTCAGCTTATTCGTGAATTCATGTCCAATCAAAACACTTCAACATTATAGCGCACAATGACTCAATCAAACATTGAAACACGTCCACCGTATCCTCCCTTCAGCGAGGATACGGCCATCCTAAAAGTTCAAGCGGCTGAAGACGCATGGAATACTAAAAATGCTAAATTAATTTCAAAGGCCTACACCAAGGATACGTCTTGGAGAAACCGTTCGGTTTTTGTAAATGGCAGAGATCAAGTTCAAGCCTTCTTAGAAAACAAATGGGAAAAGAAACTCGATTATAAACTAAAAAAAGAGCTGTGGAGTTTCTCGGATAATCGTATTGCTGTAAAATTCTACTACGAGTGGCATGATCTCAATGATCAATGGTTTCGTTCCTATGGAAATGAACTATGGGAATTCGCGGAAAATGGATTAATGCAACGCCGAGAAGCCAGTATTAATGACATGCAGATTGAAGTGTCTGATCGAATATTAAAAAACTAACCTACTGCAGGTATGAATCAAAATTTCACACAATACGCCTTCACTCCTCCGGTTAAACAAATTCAAGAGGAAAACGGATCCAGAAGATCATACTCTCGTACAGAAACATCAGGAGACCGCTATATTTTAACTGATGAAGAGAATTCATTCATCGAATCGAGAGACAGCTTTTACATGGGAACGGTTGGCGAAAATGGTTGGCCCTACGTTCAACATCGAGGTGGCCCCATCGGTTTCCTAACGGTTATTGATCAACACACCCTTGCGATGGCCGACTACACTGGGAACAGGCAATACATTAGCACGGGAAATATAAATTCAAACCAGAAGGTCTCCCTATTCCTAATTGATTATCCAAACCGCAGACGACTGAAAATATGGGCTGAAGCGAAAATCGTAAAAACGACCGATGACTCATCGTTACTCAAAAGAGTGAGTGATTCTACTTATACCGCAACCATTGAACGACTCATGATATTTACAGTTAAAGCCTTTGACTGGAACTGCTCACAACATATCACTCCTCGCTATACAATGGAGGATATCACAGATAATAAAGGTGAAGAATGGATAGAATAAGACACCTATTCCATCTGAATTCCCACAACTGAACCCGATATTACACCAAATACGATTGACTTTAAGCTGTTTGGAACTAGCTTTTTCGGTTTTTATAACACTGAAAATAGTAATCAAAAACAACGACTTATGAATTATTTCAATACACTTCCCCTTCGACTACAGCTCGAAGAACTAGGAAAATGCCGTTTCATGGACAGCTCCGAATTTAACGGAGTTGAAAAACTTAAAGGCAAGAAAGTCGTCATAGTGGGTTGTGGAGCACAGGGCTTGAATCAAGGCCTAAACATGCGCGATAGTGGATTAGATGTATCCTATGCACTTAGAGCTGAAGCAATTGCAGATAAACGCCAGTCGTGGAAGAATGCTTCTGAAAACAAATTTTCCGTTGGAACTTTTGAAGAAATGATCCCAACTGCGGACCTCGTTTGTAATTTAACACCTGATAAACAACACACACCAGTTGTTAAGGTAATCGTTCCTTTAATGAAAAAAGGAGCGACATTATCTTATTCTCACGGATTTAATATCGTCGAAGAAGGCACTCAAGTCCGTGAAGACTTAACAGTTGTCATGGTTGCGCCAAAATCACCTGGAAGTGAAGTTCGCGAAGAATACAAACGCGGATTCGGTGTTCCAACATTGATCGCTGTTCACCGCGAAAATGATCCAAATGGTGACGGGTTTGAAATTGCTAAAGCCTATGCTGCAGCAACAGGCGGTCACCGCGCAGGTGTTTTAGAATCATCTTTCATTGCAGAAGTTAAATCTGACCTTATGGGTGAACAAACAATCCTTTGCGGAATGCTTCAAACGGGTTCACTTCTTTGTTACGACAAAATGATCGAGAAAGGCATCGATTCAGGTTATGCGTCTAAACTCGTTCAGTATGGTTGGGAAACAGTTACTGAAGCCCTTAAGCATGGTGGTGTCACTAACATGCTCGACCGTTTAAGTAATGCGGCTAAGATTAAAGCAGCAGCTATGTCTGACGAACTAAAAGACATTATGCGCCCTTTATTCTGTGAGCATATGGACAACATCATGGGCGGACAATTTTCATCAGGCATGATGGAAGACTGGGCAAACGATGATAAGAAACTTCTTGGATGGCGTGAAGAAACAAATAAGTCTGCTTTTGAAAACAGCACTGCAGCTGACGTTAAAATCAGCGAACAAGAATACTTTGACAACGGAACCTTAATGGTAGCGATGGTTAAAGCAGGTGTAGAGCTTGCCTTTGAAGTAATGACAGAAGCTGGAATTAAAGAAGAGTCGGCTTACTACGAATCACTTCATGAAACACCATTGATTGCGAACACAATTGCTCGTAAGAAACTTTATGAAATGAATAAGGTTATATCTGACACAGCTGAGTATGGTTGTTACCTATTCAATAATAAGTGTGTTCCCCTTCTCGGAGAATTCATGAAGAGCATCGACACAGATGTTATTGGTAAAAACTTCAATGAAGGCAAAGACAGTGGTGTTGATAACATTGAGCTAATAGAAGTAAACGCTGAGCTTCGTCACCACTTAGTTGAAGAAGTTGGCGAAGAACTTCGTTACTTCATGAAAGATATGAAAAAAATCGTATAGCACGATATTTCAAATCAAACTTTACAAAAAAGCCTAATGAAAATTAGGCTTTTTTGTGTCTATTTTGTGCGGCGAAGTAAGTTATTAAAGTAGCACAGACAATCTTGTCTGTGCACAACGGTGAGATCATAATTAATGCTGTCCAAGACAATTTATCATTCCATCATCTACCAATACTTAATCTAGGTTAAATTGAGCCATATGCTTCACAGACAAAATCGTCTGTGCGACTGTTTAGATACTTTCTAAATTTAAATTGATGATTCCCGTTGAAACTAGAAACCAATCTTGATTCAATCAAAAACCCCCAATTCTTGCAAAATGGGCGCCAGCTCCGAGTAGGAATAAAACAAAGGGTGCTAAAAATAAAGATCCCGCGTTTAACACAAGAACTTTACTCGGTTTGCTTTTATTAAATACCACTCTGATGATTGCGCCCTCCTTCTTATAAAAAGGAACTAAGTCATCTTCAGTGCGTCGTTTCATGCTGCGGTGATCTACATATTCAATAATAGCAGTCGTCCGATTAATTTTTTCTCCATTATGGTAATGCGATTTTTTTCTAATTCCAACAACCGTGCCTCTTGCCTTTTGTCCATAGATCACAAGTAAAATTCGCCGAATGAGAACAATGAATCCTAATGAAAACAAGAGAATGGATATTAAGTATAAATAGCTCTGCATTTCAGATTATCATGATTTCAAACGACTAAAGGTCAAACAAGTAAGCGCTTTCATTGGTAAATACCACCAACTACATGTCCTCTTCCAACACGCCCTCAGAAGCTATCAAAAGATCTTCTAACTTTCTTCTCACCTCATTGGAGGGTTCACTCCACATTTTTCGTTGAATCGCTTCGAGCAAACGCTCAGTCATATCGCGTAAAGCCCAAGGATTTTTTTCTTCGATAAATTTACGGTTTTCTGGATCGAGTAAATAGGATTCAGCGATGCCTTCATACATAAAATCTTGGACAAGATTCGTTGTCGCATCGAAGGCAAACATGTAATCAACAGAAGCCGCCATCTCGAAAGCTCCTTTATACCCATGCTTCTTTATACTTTCTATCCACTTAGGATTTATCACTCGTGAACGATAAACTTTTAAAAGCTCTTCTTTTAATGACTTCACTCGGATATTTGATGGATTAGCGTGATCTCCAAAGTATGCCTCTGGTTGCTTGCCCGACACTGCACGTGAAGCATTCACCATTCCGCCCTGAAACTGATAGTAATCATCCGAATCCAGTATGTCATGTTCACGGTTGTCTTGGTTATGCAATACGACTTCGAGCTGACTTAACCTTGTTTTAAAAACTTCACCAGCGGACTTTGGGCCGGACTCACCATAAGCATAAGAACTCCATTGAATATAGGCTTCGGCCAAATCATCACTTGTATCCCATGAACGATCCTCTATTAATGCTTGCAATCCAGCGCCATATGAACCGGGTTTGCTACCAAAGACACGGTATAGCGACCGCTTCTCCGATTCACCTTCATCTAAACCTTTATCACTCCAGGTTTGTTTCTCATTGAGAAAACTTTCTCGCAGCGGGTTACTTTCCAGCGGTTCATCCAACTGTGCTATTCGAGCAGTCACATTATTATAAAGCGAAATTAAATCGGGAAAAGCATCTCTGAAAAATCCAGAAATTCGCAGCATGACATCAACCCTAGGTCGGCCTAACACATTTACGGGAATAATTTCAAAATCAATCACTCGGCGACTCAGCTGATCCCATATTGGACGAACACCGATTAACGCAAGTGCTTGAGCAAAGTCATCCCCTCCTGTTCGCATTGTCGATGTTCCCCAAATAGAGAGCCCTATCGATTTCGGATACTGACCCTGTTCTTGAACATAGCGTTCGATCACTAACTGTGCACTTCTCGCCCCAATCTCATAAGCGGCAAGCGTGGGGACCGTTCGGATATCGACAGAATAGAAATTTCTACCTGTGGGCAAGATATCTAAGCGTCCACGTGTCGGTGCACCAGACGAACCAGACTCAATATACTCGCCCGATAAGCCACGCATTAAATTAGTTAATTCATCTGTCGTAGCTCTTAAGTTCGGTAGTGTATTCTTAAAAATGTAAGAAAGCACTTTCGCAAACTCTGGATATTTCTCTAAACCGCTTAAGTTATCTAAATGAGAACATTCTAATAAACGCTTAGCTTCTTCCTCTAAAAAGGCTATCACTTTCCCTTCGATCCGAAAGGTCTGTCCACCGACAACACATTCCGTTTCCCTATTGGCTTCATAATTACCTGTATCAATCGAGACATCTAGATCATTGGCCAACGCTTGAGTGACACCAGGCACATTGCCACAAGGCTTACGGTGCAATGCTATAATCAAATCGATTAACGATTCCCCTTCGGGACATTCTCCTAGAATATGTAAACCGTCGCGAATCTGAGCTTCTTTAATTTCGCACAAATAACCATCCAGCTCAGAGAGCAATTCATCAACACTGGAATCTAACTTTAAAT
>CAWUTK010000227.1:0-24422 GCA_963924785.1 uncultured Opitutales bacterium | reverse complement strand
TGAATTTGCTTAATTGTGATACCTGTTGATGTTTCGGCTGTTGTTTTCTCTACTAAATAATGCTGTTTTCCGTAGGTTGCAACCTGGGGAAGGTGTGTGACGCAGAAAACTTGATGAGTTTTGGATAAATTATGTATTTCTTTGCCAACAACTCTACCGATCTCACCGCCAACATTGGCATCCACCTCATCAAAAACTAACACTGGTGTTGAATCTTCTTTTGCTAGAATTGATTTAATGGCTAGCATTACTCTAGCTGTTTCTCCACTGGAGGCGATTTTCTTAAGCGGCAAGAGCATTTGCCCAGAATTTGCAGAAAATTTGAATTCACAGGATGAATTCCCTGTTTCGTTAAATTCTTTTAGTGGGTAAATTTCCAGTTTGAGCACAGCTTTCTTAAAACCCAGTTTTTTCATTAAGGCCATACTTTCTTTGGATAATTGAATGGCAGCAGCTTTTCTACGTTTAGTGATTTTTTGGGCTAGAGGAATTAATTCTTTTTCAGATGAAGCGATTTCTTCGTCTAATTTTATCAATACACCGGTAATGTTAGATTCTTCTTCTACCCGCTTTAATGCATTATTTTTATACTTAATTACTGAGTTAAATGAACCACCATAAGATCGTTTAAGTTCAAGCCATTGATTGATTTTTTCGTGAATTCTTTCAACTTCATTGTGATTAACATCAAATTCATTTAGAGAGTTGTGGTATTCCGATAGTATATCTTCAACTTCTATCGCTACACTTTCGAGTCGATCCGTTTGAGCTGATAATGATGGGTCTATATTTGCTATTTTACTGGCGATGCTAACACTGTCTCTAAGACTAATTAGCACCCCATTTTGATCATCTAATAATTGTCCAATTTCTTTCAATAGTGTAAGGAATTCTTCTGCTTGAGAGAGCTTACTGTAATTGTTTTCAAGTTCTGTAATAGTATTTTCATTTTGAACAATTAAGCTGATTTTTTCTATCGTGTTGAGCAGATAGGCTTTTTCATCGTTTGATAGTGCTGTTTTTTGTGAAATTCTCTCACGTTTCAATTTCAAATTACGCCATTCATCATATGAGGCTGCATATTTCTTTAAGTCTGCTTGATGTTTACTATATGAATCAAGCATTTGTAATTGAAACTTCTCATGAAAAAGCTTTTGTGGTTCTCCGGGACCATGAAAATCAATCCAATGCGCCCCTAGTTTTTGTAAATTCCCTAAAGTTGTTGCTTGGCCATTAATAATGATTTTTGGCATACGTTTATTGGAAATACTTCTACTGATTAAAAGGTCCCCATCTTCACAAATAGGCAAATCCATAGTACTGAGAATATTATCGATCTCTTTAGGTTTTTTAAAATGAAAACCGGCATCAACTTTACACGTTTCTTTATTTTGCCGAATAATACTTTTATCTATTCGAGCGCCTGAGAGCATGTTAAGGGCTCCAAGAAAGACACTTTTACCAGCACCAGTTTCACCGGTTATTGCGGTAAATCCTGCTTCAAACTCTAGCGAAGCCGTTTCCAGAAGAGCTAGGTTCTCTATATCTATATATTGTAGCATATGTTGTACGTTACAGCGAAAAACAAACGATTTTCAATGAGAAATTTAGCGAAAATTATACTAATTAGGGATTTGTTAATGAAGCTTTCATTTGGATTGATCCTAATTCTTGAGATTCCTTAAGAGCGGTTACGATCGATTCATGCATTTCATTAGGCAGATTTGTGGATTCTAATAATTTCCCATAAAGGATTATCGCATCAGAAATTTTATTAGTTTCATAAAGTTTATCAGCAACTTGCTTAATAAAGGGTATGTCCGAAAAGATAAAATGATCTTGAGATGATAGTGATTTGAGTAACTGGTGTGATGCTGTAGTAAATCCTTGGGATTCCATGTATTTTGAAAGATGCCATTTTAATGCATTGTTATGTTTCAATGTTTTTATTTGGCTTCTACCAAAATCTAAAGCTTCTAGTCGCTTTCCACTATTTATTAACAAATTTAAATAACGAATCACACTGTATTGAGATAATTCATCTGCTTGATGAGGTATAGTGTTGATTTGTTCGGTTAATTTTTTTGCAAAAGGCCTATAGAGTGGGTCGCCAATTAATATTGATTGCCAACTAAGTGCGGGCAGTGAGTAGTAGGCAGCATCGGCTAATGTTTTTCCATCTAGGAGGGCATCGAGAAATAAATGGGGGTGGTGTGTTAATTCAAGGTAGGGTTCAAAAACATTTCCCATAGTTGCCGTTACACCTTTATTGATTAAGGGCCCGACCCAGCTATTGTGAGTAGATCGAGCGGTTGTTCCTGAAAAGCTATGAATGTGAAAGAAAATTGAGCCAACGGGAAGCTCTATACGATCATCTAACCATAGACCTTCTGCGTTATATTGATGCCAACCAAAATATAACGCAGGTGCATCGAAGCGATTGGTTTTTGAGAATAAGGCTTCTTCAGTGTCAATATCCAGATCAAATCCCTCTCCTTTTAACCTATCGGATGTTTGTTGAAGCCACCTTTCTACTAACAGGGTATCTTCTCCCCTGTCAATATAGGCACGACCGATTAGGCCTTTTTTTTCTGCTTCAATAGAATTGTCAATAATTTTCCTAGATGCCTTGAATGTTGGTCCATCTAAACGTGAAACTTTGATTGTAGAATTTCGAGTAAGGTAATTTGGGTTTTTAATATTAAAAAAAGGGTTTGGAATCCATCCCATTAAAGGGTAATTGGGATATGCCAGAAGAGATAATTCTGTATCAATCGCTGATCGGCTAATTCGATGAAGGGGATGTATGGACTCCATTGTTTTTCGAGGCGTTTCTTGAACACTGTTTTTTGTTTTAAGAGGTATTCCCTTACATATGACCATGTAGCTAATGTGGTGGATCCAAGGGAAAAATACACCTCTTCCATATCGATCTTTTTTTTGTGATAAGACACCCTCTATCCATTGCCGTTGTAGCAGTTTTTTTTGAAGAGGAGTGTAAATGGTTGTTAAAAATTCACTCCATCCAATTTCTTCTTTTAATGAAGTTGAAACGTAGAACAAGTTTAACCGGGAGAGTTTACGTTTTTTAATGTAGTATTTTGCAAGGGCTACTGATTCAGCACTATTAATATTGGCTACAACAATAACTCTTTTTTTAATATCTTCAAAGGACTCTTCATTGGCGTAGCATTGGCTAATGAAAAAAGCACTTAAAAATATTAAATGAAAAATTTTCATAAAAGATTCGTGAATGAATGAGGACAGAAGTTTCTAGGCTATCAAAGTATTTTTTACCATAAACCTATAAAATGCAAACTATAGCGATCGTTTTAAGCTCAAGATGCCTTAACGCTTAATTCATCATTGCTTCTTCGAGGGATATTTACTCGTCTTCGTCTTCGTTGACTGTGTTGTAAATAAGTCGACGTTTATGCTCTGGGACTGGCGAAAGAATTGTCGTAATATTTCGGCCAACAAGTTTTGGTTCTGAATCGTGGACACCGATATGTTCAAGGTCTTTGATTGCTTTTCTAACTGTGACAAAGCCGAGATCTTTATGCTCCAATTGCCTTCCTTTAAAATTTAAAGTTAGTTTAACTTTAGCACTACCATTTAAAAATTCTTCAGCACGCCTTATTTTTGTAATATAGTCATGTTGTTCGATAGAGATACGGAATTTTACTTCTTTAACCTTAACCGCATTTTGTTTTTGGTCTTTTGCTTTCTTACTAAGCTCGTATTTATATTTTCCAAAATCTAATATTTTACATACAGGAGGTTTTGCACTTGAAGATATTTCTACAAGATCTAAGCCTGCTTTCTTCGCAATGACTAAAGCCTTTGCAGGTTCCATTACTCCAAGCATTTTGCCATCCCAATCCAGCACCCTAATTTCAGCGGCACGAATTTTGTCGTTTTTTCTTATATAGGTTTTTGATGACTTCCGCTGGTAGCGACCACTATTTCCTTTATACGGGGCTTTTGGCATTAATTATATATCTTGATTTTATTGCTGATTAGATGAACTCGAGTATTTGATTTACAATAACTTAAGGTAGCGGGTTTTGTTAAAAAAGCAATAGGTTAATTAATTGTAAAACTGGTGGCTTAAATTTTAATGACCTGGTTGTTTTTTGTTAGAAATATTCCTGATAGAAAAGGTTTTTTAAGTATGATCTTTTTGGAAACTTCTATGGGGAGAATAGAAAAAGCTGTTGAAAGGGCATCTGCTTCAAGGGCAGTCGGGGCTAATACGCTAGAACTTAGAACATGATTTGGGCTATTCCCATTATTTGGGTTGAGAATATGGTGATATTTAGAGCTCGGTTCAAAAGGGGTTCCATATCCGCCAGATGTTGCTAAAGCGCGATTATTAATAGGGATGATTTCCATTAGCCCGTTTTCCTTGGGGTGTTTAATACCAATTTGCCATGGACTTTTTGATGGATGTGATCCAATGGCGTATTTTTCTCCCAATTCAACGAGAACATGCTCATAACCTTTGTTCTTCAGTAGTTTAGAGATTTTGTCAGTGATGTATCCCTGTGCTATTCCATTGAAAGAAATGGCCATGTCGTCTTGATCAAAGGAAACTATGTTCTCGCTGACATGTATTTTTCTGTAATCAATTAAATTCTTAAGCGTATGAACCTCATTTTTAGGCGGTGGAGAGTCATTATTCTGAAACCACTCTGAATAGTATTTCCATAAAGGTTGTATTGATATATCAAAAGCGCCAGATGTTAACACACTAAACTTAATGGCTTTTTTAATCAGGTAAACAAATTCGGGTGGTGGATTCGTTAAATAGCCGAATTTGTTTAATTTCGACACAGCTGATGTTTGATCGAATAAACTGAATAGTTTCTCTAGGCGAATTATTTCTTTGAGGCATTCATTAAATGTCGCATTCGCCTGATCTTCATTGTTACCATAAAGAGATATTTTACCATTTGTTCCGAGGACGATATTATTCCAATGACGAATTCTAGAATTAGCCGGTTTATTTTCACCAAAACTAAATTGAGGTAATAAGAGACTGCTAGAACTTGCTAATATTCTGATAAATCTTCGTCGCCCTAAGTCCATAAAATTTCAAAAGCAATGGATTTAACTATTGAAAAGAGATGACGTGGTTCTTGAAACCGGCTCTTCGATGGGTTGGTTATCTCCAGAAAATATTTTTTTATAAATTTTATTTTTTGGCATTTCTAAATTTTTCAAATTGAACTCACTTTTTCTAACAGCATTGGGTCCATATCGATAGCAAGCAGCCAATAGGGGGTAGGAGAAAGATTCATATTTTTTTAAATATTTCTTACAATAATTAAGGTATAGTATACCCGTTTTAATATTAATTTTCCAGTTCCATGCTTTATAATAGGGGATGGATGTCATGTCATACCAAGTTCCGCGTTTTATTTGCATTATTCCACGAGCCCTAGGAGTATTTGCCCAAGGATTGAGGGAGCTTTCTGCAAAAGCAATTGAATAGATAAAGGTGGGGTCTATATCTATTTTTAAAGCTTCTGTTTGGATGAAATCCCAAATTTCTCTATCAGTCGCTGCATCAGATTGGTGAATAGAAGTAATCGCTAAAAAAACAATTAACGTATAGAAGGGAATGATTTTTTTGATTGAATACATATTTGGAGGAATGAATAAATAGGGCTGTTGTTTTTAGTTCAATCTTTTTTATTTGTGTGAATTTTAGACATTTTAATATCGATTATCCATTTCCGTAATCCACTGAAAACAAGATAGATAAGGCCAAGTGCTATTAAATCCGAGGCGACTGGACCCATCTTTCCAAATATTTTACCAGAATGCAGATCTAATATAAACCTGTGTAAGGTGATTCCTTGTTCTTGATAACTTTTTTCTATCAATTTGTTAATATGGCTAGGGGTTCTCGCCTGTTTAACTAAGTTGAGCTGTTTGATGTCGGTGTGACTGAATGCGATAAAATTGTCGTCATATTCATAAAAGCCATTTTTTGTTAAAAGGATTACCTTGTTTCGATGTAACCCGAGTGAAGTTATTTCACCAGGAGGTAGTAATGATTTATTGATTTCTTCCAAAATTTCGCCAGATGGAGTCAGCAGTATTAGAGAATTCTTAGTGGCGACTATAATAAGGGTAGAGTCTGAGTTATAAGTAACACCAATAATTTTATTAAATTCACCTATTAGATTACCGTTAATATAGATGCTTTCATCTAATTGGCTCACCCAATCGGGGTTTAGGTTATAGCTTATTAGAGTCGTTTCTGGAGTTAGGTTATATAATTTTAATATCCAACGGCTATTGATTTTATTTCCCTCTAAATTAAAAAAGACCGCATGATTAAGGGCTATGCCAGTAATTGAAATTATAACAACAAAGAGTGAAGTCATTATGCCTATTCGCCTATGCCAACGCATACGAACTTTACTTTTGTATTTATTTTTCATTCTAGTTTGATTCAGGTACTTTTGAATCAAGATATAATGCGAGACGACTTAATTTTTTTAAAGCATTTACAGAAAGAGTCGCCCCAGAAATCCCATCAATTCTTTGGTTAAGCTTTAAATTTTCTTGAAGTTCTACTTCTTTAAATTGATCAGTGAAAAAACTTTTTTTGATTTCCCACCCGTGACTCTCTCTGTAGATTAAAACCTTAATCGTTTCTATTTTCCGGCTATTTATAGCAATCCCTGTTGTAATGGGTTTGAATTTCCCAATTTCTTCAAGGATCCAAGCACTTTTAGTAGCTTGTTTCCAGTATCGTATTCGTAGAGTTTTGTAAGGGTGGCCGAGTATTTGCTGAACTGATGGTTGAAGGTCTTTTGTTAACCACAGCATCTGTGGTGCAGGCACTTTTATTTCAAAAACTTCACTAAGGAAATCTGTTGGCTCTAAGTAAATGGTTTCTTTTGGTAACGCAGAAGCAGTCACCCCTGTAAAGAGGTGACTACCCAGTAGTAATATCAAAAAATAAAAGGAGTTGGATTTCACCTAGAAATGATAGCCTATTCCAAGATTAATAAGGTCTTCGTTTCCATCGCTGTCTGAATCGATTGTTTGATAATCAACTTTTAATACGACATTTTCATGTGGCCAATAGTTTATTCCTAGATCTAATTCTTCAACTTTACTATCTGATCCGCTACCGGCAGATGTATCATACTGATTGAGCCGTGCAAACACTCCCCACTCGCCAATATCTGATTCAATGGTCCATGATGGTTCAACATACCAACCAAATTGCTCATCAGCGCCAATTGCACTAGCCGCCTCGCCACTTAAGTCCCATCTAGCATATAGTGCTCTAAGTCCAAATGCTCCACGCTGTATACTGGTATGCAATTCAATTAGTGTTGCATCTACATCATCAGATAATTTTCCTTGAGCGATGTCTTGTTGATATTGTCCCGTTAAACCAACTTCAATGCCGGGTGCTCCTGTCCATTTTACACGACCAGTGATCGCTCCATCAGAAGCTTCAGCGTTCGAGACTTTTTGACGGCCACTGCGAATATTAAAAGCTTTTTTGCCGTCTGTATCGACCATTAATCCTGAATGGACTGCGATGTCTGTGCTAAAGCCATTATCAAATTTAGCATTTAATCCAGCGCCTGCTTCCCACCAAGTGGTTGGAATGATGTTCTTTTCTATAGGATTTCGCTCAACACCGAAAAATGTGTTTGGTTCATGAATTTCGTTAATTATTCCAACTGGAACAAGAAATAGACCCGCTTTAGCAGTTAATGAATCATTCAGGTCGAATTCTAAATAGGCTTGTTCTATTTCAACTTCACCCTCTTTGCCATCTCCAGCAAGGGCGTGCTCAATTTCTAATTCTGTAGATAGTCGAATCCGGTCACTAAATTCATGGCTGCCTAATAGTACGAATCTATGGAAATCAATAGTATCACTTTCCCCCATGTTATAATGTAACTCGCCGTAACCACCAATTGAAGTGCTTGAATGGCTGTCACTATGTGATGAATATGATGAACTCGGTGAAGATTGAACTTTGTCTATTGCTTCTCCCGTTATTTCAACTTTTTGTGTCAAAAGGTCGATCTGAGCTTGCTGCTTTTGAATGATTTCCCACATTTCTTCGCGACTAGGCATTTCAGCAGCAAAAAGGGTTCCTGAGAATATTGATGCTAATATGGATCCGAGAGTCAGGCTCTTGCCTATAATCCCACATTTGTTTTCTAATTTCATATCTGTTCTATTTTGTTTTATTGAAAATGAGATTCGTTCTCATTTAATGCTTAATGAAAATGAATCTCATTAGCAAAGTCAATCGAAAATTGCGGTTTTCTATTAATTCTTAACAAATTTATTAGAAATTGCTATTGTATCTAAAGGGGCCAGCTTTCAAAATACTTTAATAAATGACCAACAAGCTTGTATCTTTATGCTGAAATATATTTGCAAACGTCTTTTGCAGGCGATACCGGTTTTGTGGGTAATCATCACGATTACTTATTTGATGGTCAGAATGGCCCCCGGAGATCCTTTTACGGATGAGAAGCAAACATCCCCTCAAGCAAGAGCAAGCTTAGAGGCTTATTATGGCTTAAATGACCCGTTACCAACTCAATATTATAGGTACTTGGTAAATGTATTAAAGGGTGATCTAGGGCCTTCGTACAAAAACACAGCTTATACTGTTAATGAACTGATTGGGCAGTCGTTTCCTGTCTCCCTCACCTTAGGGCTAATTTCATGTGCAATAGCATTAATATTAGGGGTAGCGGCAGGTGCTTTTGCCGCATTGCGAAGAAACACTTTTTTAGATCACGCTACCATGTCAGTAACTATGATGGGAATTTGCTTGCCGACCTTTGTTCTTGGACCCTTGTTGGTCTTAGTATTCGCTCATTGGTTAAGGTGGTTTAACCCCTCGGGCTGGTATGATCCTTCAGATTGGATTTTACCTTCTTTGCCCTTAGGCCTTTACTATGCCGCATACATTGCACGGTTAACCAGAGCAAGTATGCTTGAGGTGTTATCGCAAAATTTTATACAAACAGCTAGAGCAAAAGGATTATCAGAGTGGGTTGTTACAGTGAAGCACGCTTTACGGCTTAGCTTATTACCCATTGTGAGTTTTGCGGGACCAGCTTTTGCGGGTATAATAAGTGGATCTTTTGTTATTGAAACGATTTTTAATATCCCAGGCTTAGGAAAGTTTTTCGTAGAAGCTGCATTTAATCGTGATTATACGCTTGTTCAGGGAACAGTGCTTTTTTACGGGACACTGATTGTTGTTTTCAACTTAATTGTTGATGTGATTCAGGCGATGTTAAATCCTAAAATTCGTTATAGTTAAAATGAGTGAGCGATACGGGGAAAATAAGGAGCAAGTATCATCCCTTTGGAGAGATGCGAGAGAAAGATTGTTTGCTCATAAATTAGCAATTTTTGGCGGTTGTTTCTTTTTTTTAATGATCCTTTTTTGCGCATTGGGACCTTTTATATTTACAACGTACAGTTATCAGGAAATTAATCTTTCTTATGGAGCGCAGGGACCGAGTGCAGATCATTGGTTTGGAACGGACGAGAAAGGGCGCGATATTTTTATACGTATTTTATATGGGGGACGTATTTCGATAGGGATTGGATTGGCCGCAACTTCAGTTGCATTGTTAATTGGGGTACTTTATGGGGCGATTGCAGGTTTTGTTGGAGGTGCCGTTGACAGCGTGATGATGCGGTTGGTTGAAATTATGTATTCTATACCATTCACGATATTTGTTATTTTGCTAATGACCCTTTTTCAGAGGAATATATATTTGTTGTTTATTGCTGTTGGTTGCGTTGAGTGGCTGACGATGGCGCGAATTGTACGAGGGCAAATATTGGCTATTCGGCATCAGGCATTTGTTGAAGCGGCGGAGTGCATGGGTGCAGGTAATTCACGTATAATATTCTCGCATTTAATCCCGAATGTTTTGGGGCCTATAATTGTTTATGCAACGTTAACAGTGCCGTCAGTGATGTTGCTGGAATCCTTTATTAGCTTCCTAGGTTTAGGGGTTCAGCCTCCAATGAGTTCTTGGGGTTTATTGATTCGAGATGGTGCGACAAAGATGAGCATATATCCTTGGCTATTAATATTCCCTGCTTCTCTTTTTTCGTTAACGCTTTTTTCCTTAAACTTTTTGGGAGATGGCTTGAGGGATGCCTTGGACCCTAAGGGATAAAGTATTAGAATTCCTCAAATTCTGCCCCTTGAATAAAAGGAAGAGGTTTATTTAGATTTTCAGGTATAAACAGACTTTTGGGTAAATTAAGGTTTAACGCTGCACCCGTAACTTTGAAGCGCGTTTTACTGCGATTTTCTTTATTTAGTAAATCGACTATTTTAGGTATGTATTGCCCTTGGGTCTTTTTCAAACTGAGGATTTCAATTTGCTTAAATGTTTTATCGTTTTGAGAAACCATGTTAACTCGAACCATTGCATTATAATTTGCGTCTAAGGCAATTTCGATAAACTTCAAGTCAGGTTGTATCTCTTGAGTTGAGTCCGGAGGGATCATTTGAAAGATATAGGTAGGCCTTCCTTTGACTCTCTTGCTTCCGGTATATGAAAATTTTGGCCAGTGGATAAATGGCATTTGAAAATCGAATGGAGTGTAAACAAAATTTTCAGACACTGGCACTAATAGTTCAGCTCCTTTAAGTTCTTTGACTTCGTTTTTAGTTTTTTTCCATGACCGCGGAGAAGTGCCATTTTTAAGGAGGAGTCTGTCGTTTTCTCCATTAACTTGTTTTAAGTGGATTCGAAGAATCGGACCATTTTCATCGGCGGTTCCGTATAGGGTTCCAGATAGGGTGATTTCATCTTCGCGATAAGGATAGTGAATGAGATTAAAGGTGAAAATGAAGTCCCCAGATAGTCGATATTCACGCAATGCTTTAAGTAGAGTTTCCGCTTCTTCTTGGTTGATATCGGCGATGTGATTTTTTGCAATCGTCGGACGTTTGGGCGATCCTTGCAAGGGATACATTAAGAAGTTAACGGTAATGAACCCGATTAGAAAAATCTTTACAGCCCAAATATTCGCGAAAATGCGAAAAGGGGAAAACAAAATAGTGGTAATGTGTTTAGAAGAAAAAGGAAGCAATGCCCGATTCCTTTATTTTGCTACTGGTAACGCTTCAACAGATTCTGCTTTAGCGTTGATATCACTGATTGCTTGTGTCGCTTCTGTTTGAACGGCAGTGGCTGTCGCATCAATTTTTTTAATGTTTTCGATAGCGTCTTCAACCGCTTTTTCAACACTTTCAACTGCTTCAACTGTCGCTTGCTCTACAGGAGTCACCGTTTCTTCAGAGGCGGAGTCAGGTGCTACTGTTTCTTTTTCTGCAGCATAACCTTCCATGATAGCTGTGGCATCGGTATTTTTATCTTTTTGACCAATACCGGCTTGGAATGAAATATATAGTCCAAAACAAAGGATGAAAAAGGCAATGGTTCCGTAAACGGTAATTTTGGTTAAAACATTATCCGTTTCTCCGCCGAATGCTTGTTCCGCAGCACCACCTGCTAAGGCAGATCCCATTCCAGAATTAGCACTGGAACGTTGCATTAGGATGATTAAAATCGTCAAAAGACTTAGAACGATAAGAATTATTGTGAAAAGAGATGTGAAAAATACAGCCATAGTGTTAATTGAGTTAAATAAGGGGGCTTTATGTATTGATAAGAAGCGATTTATACAAGCTTAAAATAGGCCCATTTGTTCCACGACACGATTAAGATCGTCGGTTCCAAAGTATTCAATGACAATTTGTCCCTTTCTCGAACTGTGCTTAAGCGTCACTTGAGTGTTGAGGCGAGATGATAGCTTTTTTTCTAATGCAGCTAATGCGATAGACTCTGCATTGGAACTAGATTGGGCTGTTGTGGTAGGTTTTCGGAATTTTTTTCCTTTAAATTTTTTAACTTCTGCTTCTGTTTGGCGGACATTGAGGCTTTTCTCAATAATTCTTCTCGCCAAAAGGTTTTGTTCATTAGCGTCTTCTATCCCTAAAAGTGCTTTGGCGTGACCAGCCGTTAAGCGATTTTGAGAAACATAGTTTCTAATTTCATCGTTAAATTGAAGGAGTCTTAACGAATTCGTAATCGTGCTTCGTTTTTTCCCAACCCGTTGGGAAATAGTTTCTTGAGTCAGGTTGAAATCTTTTGTCAAACTGGCATAGCCCATGGCTTCCTCAATCGGATCAAGACCTTCGCGTTGTAAATTTTCAATAAGTGCAAGAGAGGCAGATTTTGTATCATTTGCAGTAATGACTCTGGCAGGGATCTTAGATAGTCCTAAAAGCTTGAAAGCTTGCCAGCGGCGTTCACCTGCAATGAGTTCATAGCCCATTTTATCATGGCGAACGACGATCGGCATGATAAGCCCCTCTGATTTTATACTATTAGCTAGTTCTTGTAACTTATCAGGATCGAATTTTTTTCGAGGTTGAAATTGATTCGGGTTGATTTGTGAGACTTCTAATTCATGGAATTCTGCTGGAGTTGAATTCGGGCCAGTATCTTCTACGGTATTTTCCTCGGAAACAGCTCCTCTTGATATTAAATCCCCGAGTCCTCTGCCTAGTCTTTTTTTTTCTTTAGAAACCATAGTCCTTAAATTTCGCTTTTATATAAGTGCCAAAATCTAGATGTCGTTAATCTAGCGGTAAATTTGGAATATTGAGAAATTTAAGCAAGAAGGCAAACTACAATTCGTTAAGAACCTGTAGTTAGGGGAAATTTGACTAAGAAATGCCCCTATATATCTACTGCTACTTTGTATGACGGATCTTCGACGATATTTACTTCGACCATATCACTTGCTTTATCGAGAAGATTTAGGCAATCCTGGCTTAAATGGCGAAAGTGAAGTTTGCGGTCCGCATTCTTGAAACGTTCAGCGAGAGCACTAATGGCCTCAATTCCAGAATGATCCCATACGCGTGAACCCTTAAAATCGATAATGACTTCACCTGTATCGTTTCTAGGAGAAAATGAATTTTGAAATTCTTGGACAGAACCAAAAAATAATGGGCCGTAAATGTTATAAATTTTCACATCTCCCTCATCTTGTTTGGAAATAACTTTAATATGCTTAGCGCTTTGCCATGCAAAACTCAGGGCCGAAAATATTACACCCGAAGCAACCGCAAGTGCTAAATCAGTCAGAACTGTGACGACGGAAACAAGAATAATAACAAAAGCATCTGGTTTTGGGATTTTGTGAAGAATACGAAAGCTTGTCCATTCGAACGTTCCAAATACCACCATGAACATAACACCGGTTAATGCAGCCATTGGAATGATTTCAATAAGGCTAGAGGCCCAAAGTATAAATGCTAATAAGCATAATGCGGCCGTAATTCCAGAAAGCCTGCCGCGACCTCCAGAGCGTATATTAATCATACTTTGCCCGATCATGGCACACCCACCCATTCCACCGAAAAAGCCAGTGAAGATGTTTGCGAGGCCTTGGCCGACGCATTCTCGGTTTCCTTGCCCTCGTGTCTCAGTAAGCTCATCAATTAAGCTCATTGTCATAAGTGATTCAATCAATCCTATTGCTGCCAAAATGAGAGCATAAGGCCCAATGATTTTCAACGAAGCTAGGCTAAATGGAATAACGATACTATGAAATGTTGGCAATGATCCACTAATTCCTTCAGGTGTTAAATCGCCAACTGTGCGTAAATGGATACCTGTGAAACTTTCAATACCAATTGCAAGAAGTGTAACTGCAATAATGGCGGCTAAAGCGGAAGGAATAGCTTTGGTTAATTTTGGTAAAGCTTGAATGATGAACATTGTAAGAGCTACTAAGCCAAGCATTAAATAAAGGTCCACGCCTTCCATAAATGGCGAACCTGAAACGGTCGGGTTTGTCGTAAATTGAGGACGTTGCGCTAAGAATATAACAATGGCCAATCCGTTTACGAAGCCGAACATAACTGGATGAGGAACGAGTCTAATGAACTTACCCAATTTAAAGAGCCCAGCACTTACTTGGATAATTCCCATTAAGATGACCGTTGGAAACAAATATTCTATACCATGATCAGCTATTAAATCTACCATTACGACAGCAAGTGCACCCGTAGCCCCAGAAATCATACCGGGTCTTCCTCCAAAGATAGCAGTAATCAAGCCAACCATAAAAGCCGCATAAAGGCCAATGATGGGTTCGATACCCGCAACAAATGCAAAAGCTACCGCTTCTGGAACGAGTGCAAGGGAGACCGTAAGTCCTGATAGGACATCATCTTTGAAATAGAGACGATGGCCATATTTTCTATAAATTAATTTAAACATTTAGCTAATTTGTATATATTTTAATACAAACAGCTAAGGGTATATTTTAATCAAAAATGTGACTTCTTATATTATTCAAAATGAATATAACACAAAAACCCGTCTTAGCTGTTCGATGAAGGGCGTAACTAGCTAATGTAAAGAGTGATGAAGTCAATGTAATAATACTTTTGATCGTCACTCTTGACGAGAGTCTACTTGATGAATGACAAGATTTTATCGACGCTTTTTAAACTCATTGGTTTTGAGATATAATGATTGAAACCTAACCCTAAAAACTTCTGCTCATCGCCAGCCATTGCATTAGCTGTAAGTGCGATTATTATTACATTGGTCTCAGTTTCCCGAATTTTTAATAAGGCCTCCTCACCGCTGACTTCAGGCATGTTAATGTCCATTAATATTAGGTCATAGGTGTTTTTTTTGTTAAGCGCTATGGCCTCAAGTCCATTTTTTGCAACATCAACTACAATAGCGCCTTTCTTTAAGAGAATTGCCTTTGTTAGAATCGCACTATCGGTATTATCTTCAGCAAGTAAAATGTTTTTCCTCTGTTGAGAGGCAATGGTGTTTATGTTGGAAATATTTTGGTCAAGGGGTTCGTCTTTTTGAATTTTTTCACCTTTATCAAATACGAACCGTACAGAAAATGTGACGCCCTTATCTTGATTATTTTCAAACCAGATTTCCCCACCTAATAAATGCGCCAGTTTTGCTGAAATAGAAAGGCCTAATCCAGCGCCTTCAATTTGCTGATGATTAATATTTCTAGAGAAAGGATCAAAAAGGCTTTCTTTTAGTTCTTCGGGTATACCCGATCCGCTATCTGAAACGGAAATTTTTACTTCGATATGATTATCATCATTGATAGTGCTGGAAGATGCCACAATAACATCGGAGCCTTCGCCGTATTTGATGGCATTTGAAATCAGATTGATTAAAATTTGCCTGAACCGGTTTTCGTCTTGCAGGACAAGGTAGTGGTTGTGAGGATCGCAATTGTCATCTTGAATTATAATGGAGACATTTTTTTTGAAGGCTTCTTGCTGTGTTATGTCCAACGTTAGTTGCATCGCACTATTTAAATTGAAAGGTTTTTTAACTAATTCATTAGTATCAGATTCAATTTTTGACAAATCGATAACACTGTTCACTAAGTTCAGTAAATGATTCGTGCATTTCTCTTGTAACTGTAGCCATTGTTTTTGTTCCGGCGTTTCGAGTTCATCTTCAAGCATATGAATAGCACCCACAATGCCATTCATTGGAGTCCTTATTTCATGACTCATGTTCGAAAGAAAAGTAGATTTTAGCCTATCGGCTGTTTCGTATTTAATAGTCATTTCCTTTGCTATGACCATTGCTCGGTTTTGAAGCGTATAAATAGAGTATATGACATAGAATAAAAGGAAATCCACGATGAGTCCTAATAAAAGAACTACATTTGGTAAATTTATCGTATGAGTCGCTAATTTATCGATTTGGTGTACTACCACCGTCCAAGGTCTTCCCTGAATAGTAAGGTTTGATGTTTTTGATTTTTTGCTCCCGGGGTTTATTTCAATAGAATGTTCGGGATTGGAATCAAAGAGTAGGGTGTTTTGGGTTGTTTCCATACTATCGTAAATTTCAAATTTGTAGTGAGCATCTTGTGATCCGACAATACCTTTCATTAAGTCCCCTGCTCGAAAAGCACCATAAACCCAACCTGAAAATCCCTTGCGTTTTTCAATGAGTGTAATCGGTGTTTTTTGAGTTTTATAAACGGGTAGGTAAATAAGAAAGCCTTTTTGAATATCAGTTTCTGTTTCTTGGACAAGGGTGATAATACCTGAGGTGGCTGCGACTCCACTATCTCTTGCGCGAGTCATTGCTGCTCTTCGCATTTCATTTGACCACATGTCGTAGCCAAATGCCCGTTTATTTCTCCAGTCAAAAGGCTCAAGGTAGATGATCGCCGTATATTCATCACGTTCAGTTTCAGGCCTCATTGTGTAATCAGGAAATCCCTCGGCCTGGATTGATTTAATGTGGGTTCTTTTTTCTGATTGTAATACAGGGATGCTATATCCAATTCCCTGGATACCGGGCCAATTCGTATTGATATCTATGGATTTAATGAAATCGTGCCACTCTGAGCGAGTGACATTGGGATTCATGTCAAAGACACCAACTCCGCAACGAAGGACTTGTTCATACACGTCCATTCGATCCTTTATGGCAGTAGAAATTTCAGAAACCCTAAAGTCGAAACGATCGGATTTTCGGTTTTCTGTAATATTGCTTGAAATGTACCAAGCGAGCCCAGTGATGATTAAGGATAGGGCTAAAATAATCCAAGCAGTGTAAGGATTATGAAAAACTTTTAGTATTGTTGATGGCCTCTTGGCTTCAAGATCATCAATCATGGGCGGGATATCTTAAAGGTATAGTTAGAATTAGTAAATATACCTATATGCCCCTTTGTTTCAGATGTAAATGTTTATATGGAATCAGGCGTTATTTTACCCCGATTCGACAGCGATTGCTATTGTTAAGCTGTTTTATAGCAATGAGACAGGGTCGCTATGGGGCTAATTATGGGACGGGAATAAATAAGGTGTCGCCAACCTTTAATTGGTTAGGGTTAAGCATTTGGTTTGCATTGATTATATAGCTAACTTTGGATCCTAGGTCAGCTGCGATTTTACTTAAAGAATCCCCGCTTTTAATGGTATAAGCCATTCCATTTGGTGGATAGCTAGAGTTAAACGATTTCGGTGCACTAGTAGCTCTTGGTGCGGGCTTTGGTGTTGATCGATTTTTGGTTTTATTAACAGCTTGAACTTGCGCGGCGAGTAGATCCATCGCCTTTTGTGTTCTTTGGGCCAAGGAGATCATTTCTTTATTCACGTGCGTTAGTACATCTTCTTTTCCTTTAAGAAGTTCTTTTGTTGAATTATTTTCGAGACTAGCGAACCGGTCTTCCATTGAATCAAAAAATTGGTTTACGCCTTCAACTAATTGATTTTGAGATTTCCTAGTGAGTTCTAACTCTTTTAAAAGTTGATGATTGTCTCTGCGTAATGATTCTGTTTCCAGCTTCATTTGTCCGATTTGTTCTTTAAGCAGAGCAACATCTTGGAATAAGTTTGCCATTTTAACTCGAACATTGTCATTGTTGCTTTGAGAAAAAAGAGCGTTTGCTAGGACTGACAAAAGGCCGAGTAAGAAAAGAGTTCTTTTAGTATAAGTTTTCATTTTATGCAGAATCAAAACAGAGAAACGTTTACATTTCAAGTCCCTTTGGGAGTTCTTTTAGAAAGAGCAGACAAAGTGGTTGCTCGACGTTTACCAGAGTATAGTCGCGCACAATTGCAGAAATCTTTTGAGCAAGGGCTGGTTTTTGCGGATGGGCGTAGTATTACTAAGAAGGAAAAAATTTCCGAGGAGATGGAAATTAAAATCGATGTAGTGATACCGGAGAAAAAGGAGTTGGTTGCTAACAAAATGGCATTGGATATTTTGTTTGAAGACGAAGACCTAATGGCGATTAATAAGGATTCAGGTGTGGTTGTTCATCCGGGAACGAATACGGATGAAAATACGCTTGTGCATGGCATACTTTCTCACTGCGGAGACTCTTTGCTGGAAGTGGGCGCTCGCGGTCGGCCTGGGATTATTCACCGTCTAGATAAAGAGACATCAGGTGTTATATTAATCGCAAAAACTGATCTTGCTCATAAATCGATGTCATATGCCTTTAAAAACCGTAAATTAAAAAAGCAGTATTTGGCGTTAGTTGGAGGGATTCCAAGGCTCACGAATGGAGTTATTGAGAAGCCAATAGATCGCCATCCTTCTGCGAGAACTAAAATGGCTGTAGTGGTTGAGGGTGGTCGTGATGCGAGAACAGACTGGGAACTTATTGCTAAAAATGAAGATTTAAAGATATCGTTTTTAAATTGTATATTGCATACAGGCCGGACGCATCAAATTCGTGTCCATTTATCAAACATGGGGAATGTCGTTTTAGGAGACAAAGCTTACGGTTTCAATTGGAAACAGTATGCAGGTTTAGTTTGTAATCGAGTTATGCTGCATTCGCATACGTTGGAGTTTATGCATCCTGTTAAAAATGAAACAGTGCTGATTACGGCACCTTTTCCCGAGGACTTTATTAAAGTCGCGGAATTTTTAGGCTTTAAAGGATCGATTGAAGGCGCAGATCAAGGCCTTTAAGCTAGCGCGTTCAATACTTGTATCAACACCACAGCCATACCATGTGTTATTGGCTTTATTGATTTGAATATATGCCGCACTTTCGGTTGCTGATCCACCGCCGATTGAATGTTGCCTGTAATCCACAAGTTTAAAGTCTTCTCCGCCTTCATTTTTAATTGCATTTACGAGCGCATTTATTGGGCCGTTTCCTTGCCCATGGATAGTTTTCTCTACACCGTTAAATAGGATGTCAGCGTTGCATTTTAGATCGTCGCTATTAGAAACTCGGTTCATTTCATAGCTTTTTAATTTGATAGGAGTTTCAACCTTAATGAATGCATCTGAAAACATCTCATAGATCTCTGCAGTAGTAAGTTCACGTTTTAACTCATCTGCTTTAGATGAAACGAAATTACCGATTTCTACATGCATTGATTTTGGTATATCTAGTCCAAATTCTCTTGCGAGTATATAGGCTACCCCCCCTTTTCCGCTTTGGCTATTAATTCGTATAATTGCCTCGTAGCTTCTCCCAATATCCTCTGGATCAATCAATAGATAAGGCACTTCCCACTCGACTAGTTCTTCTTTTTTACGAAGATCCATACCTTTTTTTACGGCATCTTGATGAGAGCCTGAAAAAGCGGAAAAAACCAAATCGCCTGCATAAGGATGCCTTTCATGCACAGTCATGCGTGTACAGGTTTCGTAAATTTGACGAATCTTTTCAATATTACTAAAGTCTAAATTGGGGTGAATCCCGCTACTGTAAAGATTAAGCCCAACTGTGATGAGGTCCAAGTTGCCGGTTCTTTCACCATTTCCGAAAAGCGTTCCTTCCACACGATCAGCACCCGCTAAAAGCCCTAGCTCAGTTGCCGCAATACCGGTTCCCCTGTCATTATGAGTATGTAAACTGATGGTTGCCGTTTCTCTGTTTCTTAAGTTTCCGCAAAACCATTCGATTTGATCCGCATGAACATTTGGGGTCGAAACTTCGACGGTAGCGGGCAAGTTTAAGATGATTTTATTATCAACGGTTGGTTCCCAAATGTCGATAATGGCTTCACAGATTTCCAGTGCATAATCAACTTCTGTGTCAGAAAAACTCTCGGGAGAATATTCAAGCGTGACCTTAGTTCCTGGAACTTGTGGCAATAAGCTTTTAATGAGTTCAGCTCCAGTAGTTGCTATTTCCTTTATTTCTTCTTTGGACATGCGAAAAGTGACCTTTCGTTGCAAAGGAGATGTAGAGTTGTATAAATGTACTACAGCACTTTTACTGCCCTGAATACTTTCAAAAGTTTTGCGAATTAGGTGTTCTCTTGCCTGTGTAAGGACTTGTATGGAAACGTCATCGGGAATTAGCTTTTTTTCAATTAAGTGTCTGACAAATTGGAATTCTGTTTCAGATGCTGAGGGAAAACCGACTTCAATTTCTTTAAAACCAATTTCCACCAAAAGTTCAAAAAGTTTTAGTTTCTCAGATATATTCATTGGAATTGCGAGAGCTTGGTTGCCGTCACGCAAGTCAACACTGCACCAAATGGGTGCACGTGTTATGGTTTTATCTGGCCACTGCCTATTTTTTATATCAATGGCAGGTAATGGCTTATACTTATTTATAGGATTTTTCAACATTACTAAACTTATTTTACTTCAAATAATTAATTAGCTATTATAGAGTACTGGAAATGGAAATGGAAACACAAAACAATCGGTTTGCGAACAAAACAATTATAATTGGGGTGAGTGGATCAATTGCTGTTTATAAAGCAGTCGAATTAACGAGCATGCTCAGAAAGCAAGGGGCAGCAGTTCATGTCATTATGACTGATAACGCGCAGAAATTTGTGACTCCATTAACGTTTCAAACAATTTCGAAAAACCCTGTTCTCACGAGTTTGTGGGATGAAGGGACAAGTTGGCAGCCGAATCATATAAGCCTTGCGGATCAAGCTGATTTGTTTGTTGTTGCACCGGCTACCGCAAATGTAGTTGCTTCATTTGCTCAAGGTTTAGCGATAGATTTCTTATCAACTGCTTATTTAGCTACACCAGCGCCAGTATTGATTGCACCTGCAATGAATGGTAAAATGTGGGAGCATCCTGCTACAAAAAACAACGCAAAAATTCTTCGAGATAGAGGAAACATAATTGTTGATCCAGATGATGGCCTCCTTGCGTGTGGGTATGAGGGTGTTGGTAAACTTGCTGCGCTTGAAAAGATTGAAAGGGAAATTACTTCAATATTAGCTTAAATACTTATTATCAAAAGCAATAAAGCGTGATGTGCGAAAATAATAAAGGCGAGTCTTCTGAGCGTTCGAGTTCTCAGAAGAAACGACATAAAAAAAAGGTCGAAGGCATTCTTCATGATGTGAAGGAGTTCCGCAAAAAAGCGATGTCTAAAATGTCAAAACGCTTGAATGATAAACAGCGAGATAAGGTTAAGCGTAGTGGCGGAAAAAATGAGAGTGAGAGTTCTAGTATTCGTATTCGAAATATGCCGAAGGTGTATTCTAAGGAAATAAAAGACGCACTTAAAATAATATTAAAAATTGTTCCGGCGATGGTCTTCATTGCGCTTGTTTATGATTTAATTTTCGGTTCCGACATGACCGATAATACTGATTATGTTGGCGAAATGCTGGAGACTTATAAAGAAAGTAGACGTGGAAAACCTGATACTGGACGGGTGAAAAACGTGCAAGCGAAAGGATTTCTAATACTTAATGAAACGAAGGTGCCTTTTTTAATGGTCGCAGATTATCCGAATAGAATATGGCTAAGAACAAAAGATGGAACGACAATTACTTATAATCCAAAAGAGTTATGGAAGAAAAGTCGTTCTGTAAGCTTCAAGGTTCAAGAGGTAGAAATGCCTTGGAAGGAAAAAGCATTTTATGAAGCATTTTGTTTTCCGTTTAGTCCTTTTGATCAAATGTTGAGTCATCCAGGAAGCTGGAGTTTCGATGGATTTGGTGATAGCGATGGAATATTTTGTTATAAATTAACAAAAACGGTAGAATCAGAAGATATAAGTCATTCAACTTTTGTGGGGTTTAGGGATCCGAAAAGATTTCGCGTGATAGCGGCGAAGGGTGATGATACTGCTCACATTACTTTTTCTGATTACATGGATTCCTCTGATTATGATTTTGCGAGAAGAGCTGTTATGGATACTGGCATTGCCGAGGAAAATATGCGGGCCTATATTGAGTCTATTACAATAAAGCTTTCTAAAACAGTTGAGGTCGAAGTTAAAGCTGAGTAAACAAGCGAATTGCTTTTGCTTTATCGGTCTCGATTTGTTCCTTTAATAAATCAATAGAGGCGAATATTTGTTCTTCTCTGATAAATTCGCAAAATTCTACTTTAAGGATATGCCCTGTTGTCCAGGGCGGTGTTTCTAATGTATGAACCTCTAGCAGTTCTTCAGGTGTATTTTCGTTTAGGGTTGGTCTTGAGCCAAAGTTCGCAATGCCCTGAATTGAAGCGGTTGATTCTTCGTCGGATACTAAGACCATATAGACTCCCCTTAGGATAGATATTTCAGATGTCCATTTGATATTCAATGTTGGAAACCCAATAGTTCTTCCCAATTGTTTTCCTTTTACGACGGTCCCTTTCGCGAAATACTTAAATCCAAGCATTGAGTTTGCTTCTTTGATTTTACCCTTAACGATAGCTTCGCGAATACGCGTGCTACTTATCGCTTTGCCTAAATATTCTTTGCGCTTTAGGCCGATGACCTTAATTCCGATCTTTTTACCAGAAGCGGTTAATGATTCTAGATTCCCACTTCGACCCTTGCCAAAAGCAAAATTTTCTCCGACGTAAAGGGCTGATAGTGTTGGTAATTTCGTTTTTAGATAAGGTAAGAATTCTTCTGCGGACATAGTTGAAAATTCAGAAGTAAAAGTTTTGAGAAATGTGTAGTCGAGTCCTTGAGAATCTAAGCGTTGAGTTTTTGCATTAAGATCAAGCATCAGAGGCACTGAGGCAGATGGACTAAGAATTTTACTTGGGTGGGGCCAAAAGGTGAGAACTGCAGATTTGCCTTTTAGTTTTTTGGCTTCTCCAATGGCTGTTTGGATTACTTTGGAATGACCCTCATGGACCCCATCAAACATGCCCAGTGCTAAATGCAGTGGTTCGTTGATGCTGACAGGTTTATCAATGTCGAAAAATTTATTCATGCAGGAGGTTTATTGTAAATCTTTGAATAAAATGCGGAAAAATATCATAATGAATAATTTATGAGGATGCGAATTTTAAGTTATAGGGTCAACTGAGAAATGAAGTTGATTGCCTATAGAATAGAGTTTAAAAGCTTCATTGAAAAGACGTAATCCTGTAATAAGAGATGGCAAGAAAATACAATAAAACAGAAGAAGATGAAGGCCCGAAGGCAAAGACAATATATACGATCAAGTTGTCTAATGACCAGATGGATAACCTTGGAGAAATTTTAGATGAGAAAGGCTGGATAGATTACGATGTGGCGTATTCGTTATTTGCATTTAAAGGAGAGAAAATAAATGTTGTCGGTTATCAAAGCGGAAAGCTAGTTGTTCAAGGGAAGAAAACAGAGGATTTTGTTCGTGATATTTTAGAGCCGCAAATTACAGGAGAAGCGAAACTGGGCTATGAAGAGGTGAATCATCCTGAATGGTTTGAAGATCATTTGGGCGTTGATGAAAGCGGAAAAGGTGATCTCTTTGGACCGCTCGTTTCTTGCACCGTTGTTGCTCATAGTGGTATGGCTAAAATGTGGATGGATAAAGGTATTCGTGACAGTAAGAGTGTGAGCTCGGATGCGTCGGTTTTTAAGTTGGAGAAGATCATACGTGAGACAGAAGGTGTTGTTATAAAAACAGCTTTTGCGGGAATGGTTAAGTATAATGAATTGTATAATAAGTTCGGAAACCTTAATAAAATGCTAGCATGGTTTCATAGTCGTAGTGTGATGGATTCGTTAAAAGATAAAATGGTGCCTTGGGGTATGTTGGATCAATTTACAAAACAACCGTTAGTTCAACGATTAGTTACAGTGGACGATTTTACTTTGAGAATGCAAACCAAGGCTGAAGCCGATCCGGTTGTTGCGGCAGCGTCTATAATCGCTCGGGCAGAATATGTAAGGCAAATGAAGAAGCTCTCAAATTTGGCAGGGGAAACACTACTCAAGGGTGCGAGCGCCCAAGTAAAGCAACAAGCGGTGAAACTTGTCCGCGATAGAGGGGCTGACGCATTGAATCAATTTGCAAAAATGCATTTTAAAACGGCGACTGAAGCACTTAATATAGCGAATGGTGGAAGCTAACATTTTTAAATAATTGAGGATTTTATGGCATCACTATGGGATTTTGATCAAATAGCAATAGGTGCGAAAGATTATATAATAGGAATTGACGAAGCTGGCCGAGGGCCGTTTGCAGGTTCAGTTGTCGCATCAGCGGTTTGTGTTGAAAAGAGTTTTTTTGAAACATTCACTTATAGGGAGCGAACGATAGAGATTAATGACTCAAAGCAGTTGTCGAGTCTGAAACGTCAAGCTTATGTTAAGGAGATAGAATCGATTGCTGCGGAAGGATTATTGTTTTACGGAATAGGGAAAGCTACCGTTAAAGAAATTGAAACGTATAATATTCTCGGGGCTACGATTAAAGCCATGGTTAGAGCATTGAAGCAAGTGGTCAAAAAACATAAAGGATTCTATTTGCCCCTAGTAGAGGATGATTTGCCGTTATTCAAGTGCAACAGTGACCGTAGTGGTATGCCCAAAATATTGATTGATGGTAAGCCGATAAAAAAGTTTCCTTATACTCACGAAGGTATCGTCAAGGGAGACGGAAAGTCATTAGTGATCGCTATGGC
>CAWUTK010000226.1:0-9655 GCA_963924785.1 uncultured Opitutales bacterium | reverse complement strand
AGCACAAGGTTAAATCACTTGATTTTAAGCCGATCCCATGAAATTACCAAACTGACTTTCCAAAATAAGGCGATCAAAACCACTGTTTAAGCAGGTCTGTTTTCTCAAATAGTCATCTGTGGGATGACTGTGGGAATTATTCAATGATTACAATAATGTAAGGGTGATTTAATATTTGCTTAAATAAGATATTTGCTTAAATAAGATATAAGCAGGTATAATTCATTTTCCTCTACTAAGGGGAAACGGCGAGTCAAAATCTAATTCTGCCCCCTTGCGCTTCTCCAGTTAACTGTAGTCCGAACGAAAATCCAGATAAGGGTCGAATTACCCTTATTCAATATATTAATATAAAATATGAAGATAAATAGCACTTTAGAAAAAGCACTCAACAATCAAATAAATCGCGAGTTTCAAGCATCCTATAATTACCTAGCATATTGCTATTGGTTTGAGAATACTCCCTATTCTGGGTTTGCTCAATGGATGAAGAGACAAAGTGATGAAGAAAGAACTCATGCCGATAAATTCTTAAGTTACTTGAATGATCGTCAAGGTTGCGTTAAGTTAAAATCCTTGAGCCAACCCGAAATAATATTCAAAACTCCATTAGAAATATTTAAGGCTATATTAAAGCAGGAACAAAATATTACTAAGAACATACATGAAATCTATGTTCTTGCTGATAAAGAAAAGGATCTCGAAACAATACATTTCTTAGGTTGGTTTTTGGAGGAACAAATGGAGGAGGAAAAAAGTGTATTAAAAATAATTGAAAGATTAGAACTAATCAGTGATAGCCCCTTAGAATTGTTCAATTTCGGCAACACATTAAAATCAATCGACGGCGACGAAAACATTTAGACTTAAAAATGAAATGGGCGGAATCCATATTTCATATTATAAAGCTAGCTGTTAACATGAGGTAGATTGCCACCTTTTACAAACAAATCAACGAAGTATGAATTATAAATACCAAGTAGATGTCCTAAAATTGCACGAAGTTCACGAGTTGCCTAATGCATGGAACAAGGCAACCTTACTCGGCTTGCTCGACAGCATTGAATATGAAGATGCTACTTCAATTCTTGATGAAGAACTAAAAGACATGGCAACTCTTGCGCTTTCAAAACTTGAACCAGCAGAAGCAGCGAAGGTGGTCTTAGAATTAAGACTTGGTGACCTTTTAACAGCAGGACAGCGGCAAAACTTGGCAGAAGATCTAAAAGGTGACCGACTATGGGAAGAACATGCAGAGATTAGTTTTCACGAAGAACTGTTTAATGTTGGATGCATACTAAACTGGGCTTTCCCAAATGAATTCCCATTACCAGATGCGGTGATGATAGAATTAAAGGTTACTTCGCTGAATTCGGAGTCAGCGGAAAACCTTAAAAACATGACATCCTCTTTCATCGCTCGACTACTAAATGATGGAATGAATGAAAACAATACTATATATCGACTTTTCGATGAGAATATAGCCTCCAATAGTTTCACAGATGCCGAGCATGCGATCTGGAAATTTATAGAGGAAAATCTTCCGGAAACTGATCATTCAAAAACACTGACAATATACACTTCATGGAATTGGGTAGATGAATTGAAAGGGGTAAAGAATTTTGAATCAACCGCATTTCCAGACGGTCAATATCATAAATAAAAAAAGTTCGTCTAACTCAGACAGGAGGTCGGCCAATTTAATGACACCTACTTGCTTCACGTATCCCTGTATAATTTTTTACATATAATACGAAAGTATTTTACAATATACGAAACGTATTTAAAAATAGTTCTACTTTAGTCATTTTTCTGAACAACAAGATATGTTTTGAGTAATGAAATTAGGGATGATAAGGAACGGCTTTTTCTAGCTTTTTTGCTTCCTACTTTGTTTATGGATGCCTATCTTTATAAATCTCACCTTCATGTTCTTCTTTTTCTTGTATGGTTAAAAAACCAAAGTATCCGCCACGTCGGTCAGGCATCAAGATAGCGATGCGCGATACTCACGCGGTGAGCAACCAACGTTTTTCTTAAATGCCACGTTCATCTGATGTGTATTACTAAAGCCACTCATACTAGCAATACCACTAATTTTATGTGTCTCTTCTTCTTTTAATAATTGCTGTACGCGCTTTATCCTTTGGCCTAAAATAAAAACATAAGGCGACTGATGGAGATTTTCTTTAAACGAATATTCCAACCAGCGTCGCGTGCGTTTAAATTCATAACAAAGTTCATCTATCGTAAACGACTCAGACATATTTACCTGAATATAATTAATGACTTCCTTAAAATCTTCATTGTGTAGGGCGAGATTATTTGTGGATTCTCGTTCAACTACTTCTAGAGGATTAATGACGATATCATTTCCCGGTGCAGCCTTCCCTTGCATTAGTTTATCTAAAAGCTTAGCCGCTTCATACCCTATAACCTTTCCATTTCGAGCGATACTACTCATCTTAGGTTCAGCCTGAGTACAGGTCTTAATATCATCATTCGCACTCATCACTGCAATATCTTGAGGAACGTTGATCCCTAGGCGGTAGCAAGTTTGTATAATTTCGACCCCACGCGGATCGTGCGGAGTCATTATAGCAACAGGTTTTGGTAAGGCTAATAACCACGCTTCTAGTTTAGAGGAATCAAATGCTAAGGGTCGTTTAACAGCCAAGGTGCTTTTAACATAGAAATGGCTTAAACTCTCTGCATTGCTTCCTAGTGCTTGTTCATAGCCCTTTCCGATCTCATCTGAATACCAGATGTTTTTCAGTCCGTAGTAGGCATAGTTTTGATAACCTTTTCGCAATAAAAATTCAGCCGCCTTTACCCCAATCGATCGATAGTCTACCCGCACACGCGGAACTCCCGTATCACAAATCGCACCCGAATTATTAACAAAAGGCATATTAAAGCCCCGTACCAGTTTTAAATCATTCAGATTATTGATTAACCCAATCGCACCATCACCAGACCAACCTTCGAGATCCCCCACCGTTAAAGAATGCGTATCTGGACTCGTAACAAACATCCATTTCCCATGTTCCATGGCATAAGAACGAATCCCAAACATAACCTCCTCTAAGTGCTCAACTCCCATAGGGAAAGCTAAGGCTACCTGCTTCATCTCCTTCTTACTTCGCATATTGTAAACTATTTTCTTATTACAGTTATTGCGAATTAAAAAACAAGCTCTTGGGTTAAAAAAAGGGGAAAGGTAAGAAAAAACAACAATCACCTACTTGCATTGCATAAGTTAAGACAGCGACCACAATAAACCATAACTTGCCTATTATAAGTAATTAATTAAACCAACAACATGTTCGGCCTAACACATTACCGCTCTAATTCGTTCATAATAACCCTAAAATCGAACGGGTGCAATTTTTTGTGCGGGGACTTCAAGCCGCGTTTTCTCCTAATAAGCGTTCCATCGTCCATTTTCAATCCAGGATGCTTCTGGTATTTTCATTCTGACTTGAAGGACAGGTTTGTGCCACTTTTTATTAGTCCTGATCCAATGGGGGATTTTTTTGATGGCTCCTGCATATTTAGAAAGATATGAAAATTTAATTATAAAGAAAATATCCAGATAATCCTGTTATCCTGTCAAATTATTAACCTTAGTGCGCCGAAAGGTTTAGGACTTTTTTGTGTGCGTTTAATCGCATTCAGTGGTCAACAAGGACAATGGGTGTTATTGTCTTCGACGATGGAGGAGTGAGTTAGGAGGTTGGTTTTTGGACAGGATAACAGGATCTTATGGATCGAGGAGTGAGGATACTTACTTTTCATCTGTAGAGTAGACATAGTATGGTTTCCTTTCATTTAATTGTTAAATTAGTGTATGAAACTTCAATGCCCCTCACAGAACCGTACTTGTAGATTTCCCACATACGGCTCTTCAGATGTAATTCACTTTGCGTTAGATAATTCATAAAGCTTATATTTTATTTTAGGTTTCGGTAATGGATAATTTTCTAGATACTTATAGAACCCTTTCCAACTCATACTCGTCTTCTGGCTTCGGCGGTTAAGCCATTTAAGAGCCAGTAGAAGCGTATTTCGGTAGAAACGAGATATTGACGCATAGTTTCCACTGATTCCATAGTAAGCATAGTGCCCGTTTAGTTTCTTCGCTAAAGTTTCCCACCAATATTTCATTTTGGTGACATTCCGTATCGATTTTAACCATAGATTCATGTTCTTACATTTCTGGCGGAACTTCTGCCCACTTGTCATTAGCCCAACCTTGAAAAAGCCATTTCTAGTCTTGGTCACATAATGCGTGAATCCGAGGAAATCAAAGGTATTAGGTTTCCGATTTTGCTTTTGTGCATTTTCCTTCTCATACCGACCAAAGCTGAATATTCGGCTTTTATCGGCATGGAGCTCTAGCCCATATTTGCCAAATCGGTTCCTTAATACCCTTTCAATCCTTACGGCTTCTTTCGCATATTGCACCACAACGACAAAGTCGTCTGCATATCTGATTATTTCACAATAACCATCTATATGTTCTTTAACAACTCCGTTAAACCACTCATCAAGCACGTTGTGCAGATAGATATTAGCAAGTAATGGACTAAGGATACTTCCTTGCGGAGTTCCCTAGTGGACGCCTGTCTCCATCTCCTTTCGGTATATATACTCGCTTTGATGGTTGAGGCTTGTAGCTCTTACTTTTCAATCGCTTTACTAAGTCGGTTAGGTTCTCATCTAGATTTTCTCCATACTTCTCCTTGCTTACATTATCTATTCCTACTGCCTTATTCCTGTTCAGGCTGCTGTAGCAATCCTCCAGAAATCCTTTGTTTAGTAAATGAGCTAAGCTCGTAAACTTTGTCAAACGATCCCCTTTGGCACGTTTGGTTATTAGAGCTAATATTTCCCAAGTGTTATTCATCTCTGCGTATGCACTGGATTAAAATTAACTCTTTGCATTACACTGCTGACCCCTTCGAGTGGATTAATATCCTCAGTAAGCGTTACCTTACTTACGCCTCTACTACGAGTCAGTCCGACTACCTTATTTCCATACGCTCGCCTCGCATCTTCTGCTCGTTGAACGCTTCGTTTTGGAGCAATAAGGTTCTCCCAAGTTCCAATACAAACAGTTCGATTACCCGCTATGGACTCAGACCCCGACACGACCAATACATTCTCGCCACTTGCGAATGTATCAATATTGACTTCAGGCATATGAAGACCCTGGTCTCGTGTAACTAAAATTTCGGGGCTCAATACCTTCACTTGCGTTACGGCTGACAATCTCCTGTGTTTGTGGCTTCGCATAATTCGTTACCTCATTATACGCACAAAACAGTAACAGGCTGACGGCTCGTCATTACCTGCACTGGATTTTCCAGCTTGTTTATATTAGCTTTGCTTGGCGCACTCATAATAATTTTTTATTGAATGTTAAAAAAATGATTGTCTGCGCTACAATTAGCACCTCTCTCCCCGCACAAATAATTGCACCCAAATCGAACTCTTATGTAAATTATTTGTTGAATCAATCGACATTTTACCATTGTCTTTGGAATGAGTCGATACCAAGCCCTTATAGTGGTTTTTAGTTTTTTGTTGTTCCTAGTTTCTTATGCAGATGAACTATCCGCATTTAACATGTCTCTTGAGAAGTTGTTGGACTACGAGATTAAATCAGCCTCGCTTTTTGAAGACAGTGTATTGACGACGGGCTCCAGCGTCAGTGTTATTGAGCCCTCCGATTGGCAACGGATCGGAGCGCGCAGCATGCTTGATGCCATTAGTAATCAGCCAAGCGTGCAAGTGTTGCCTTCAGCATATGGGTTGAACGTGATCTCCATCCGCGGGTACTCGCAAGTTGCCTCTGCACGTGGCATTGCAACATTACTTGATGGTATTCCGACCAATGGGGTTAATCTTGGTTCCGGCCAATATGCGACCCAAAATATCCAGCTGGGTGTGCTTGATCGCATTGAGCTTACACGAGGTCCTGGCTCGGCCCTTTACGGTAGCGATGCTTTTCACGGTGTTCTGGCATTGAGTGCTTTTGAATCCGAAGAGGACGTCACTCGTATATCCGCAGAGGGTGGAGGGGATGATTATTATCAGACGGGCGTTCAGCACAGTGTTGGCTTTAAAGACGGCTCAAGGGTGAACATCGCCTTTGCTGCCAGTGGTGAAGATAAAGATTCCACCTATATCGCTAGTGGGCTGGGCACTGAACAAAGCAGTTTCAGAGTGGACGAGTCTTATCAATCCCAGACTCTCAGCCTAAAAACATCGATACAGCCAACGCCTTCTCTTAAGGTTGTCGGAGGCTTTTATTTTGACAACTATGCCATCTTCGACCATCCGGCAGTCCCGAATACTGTCACTGATTCAAAATCGAACTCTAGGACAATGGCGGGGCAGATTACCGCAACTCAGGATCTTTTCACCTCAGGGCTCACGTTTGAAGCTCGTATCTACCACATCAATAATCTTGTGGATCGATTTGCTTTCGGCAGCAGTCAATTAGGCCTATCTAAGAGTTCTAGCCACTCTGAGGAGAGTCGTTCCGCTGCGATTTTTAGCTTACGCCAGCCTGAGATTAAACACATTAAGACTCGTTTTGCTTTTGGGTTTGGGTATGAACAGGCTCAATTGCGTGATGGCACGATTGAGCAAGCACTCTTAGACGGCTCAACACCTGTCATGTCGAAATTTCCCGGTATTGGTGAAACGCGAGACATCGGCCATGTATTGCTGGACGCCCGAACGGTGTTGCCGGATGACCGTTGGGCGCTGAACTATGGCGGGCGATTGGACGAGTATTCTGAACTGGGTATTCAGGCGACGCCTCGTCTGGGGTTGGTCTTCCAGCCAGACCCGAATACCGCCTATAAACTGCTCTACAATAAAGCCTTTCGAGCCCCTACGATCTCGGAAGAATTCAGGAGCTCGACGAACCTCAACCCTGAAACCCTGGATTCCTATGAGTTTGTCTTTGCGAAAAAATATGAATCTTGGATCGCTGAAATCACCCTGTTCGAAAACCACTGGGAAGATGGCATCATTTTTGTGCTTGATCCAAGTCTGCCCACTGGTTTTGAGTATCGTAATGAGGGTAAAAATAGAGCGCGGGGGGTGGAAGCCTCCTGTTCCTGGTTATCACAATCTTGGCGCATTGATCTCAGTGGCTCATACGTCGAGAGCAAAAATCTGAAAACAGACATGGATTATGAATTGTTTCCTCAAATGATGGGGACAATTGGTGTGACCCGAAAGTTTACGAACGGTACGGAATTTTCTGTCTATAATAGTATCTCCGATCAGGCCATGGATATATCTTCTCCCATTGGCTCATATGCCCCCCAGGATTTGCCAGTATTTTGGAGAACAGACCTCACGTTTAAAAAACCACTCTCAACCAATGTTGACTTTTTTGCCAACGTTCTCAATTTATTTAATCGCAATAATCGAGTGCCTGCAGTCCTTTGCTTTCCCGATGGAGAAGAGGATGGTGCCTTTCGAGCCAGCCTCGGATTACGAGCAAAGTGGTAGTAAGCGATCGACAAGGCCCAAGTTCCGTCACAACTATTTCTGATAAGCAAATTCAATCGTCAGGCTCAAGATCACTATGCTCTCAAAGTGCATAGTTTTTACTACCGCACTGAGACAATAAAAAATCGCGTAAATGTAGATTCCATAGGTTTCCGGTCTCCGTGTTACTCGGGGCTACCTAATTGTTCATACCACACAACGTTCTTTGAATTTTGCCCGGCAACAAGTAAATCAAGGTCACCATCATTATCAATATCACGTGCGACAAGGTCGTATGCCCCTTGATTATCAGATATCAAATGTCTGCGAAATTCCCCACTGCCATTGTTTTCAAACCATACCAGTTTCTTGCTTAGGTAAGCGCAGGTAGCCGCATCAAGATCTCCATCGTTATCAATATCGGCTAGCACGAGGGTGTGTGGAGACTGTAATTCTTTATCAATGTAGGTCGGCTCCCAGTTTGGTGCCTTAAACCATAATACTCCTGCGTAGTGCCCTTGACTTGCGAGAATATCGACTTTGCCATCACCATCTATATCACCAATCTGAACATTAGTTGCCTGAGTATAGCCGCTACCAATTTCCTTAAGAGTCCATGCACCGCGGGGATTTTCGGGTTGAGTCCACAGTCTAAACCATTCGCCTCCTTCTGCAGACTTCGCCGCATGGACAACATCGAGTTTCGAATCTCCATCCACATCAGCAATGGCAGAGTAATGAGCCAGCCCTCCGCTTTGCCCAGGTCCCAGAATATATTTCGGCCAAGCGCCGCTATCATTGGGATTCTCAGGACACGCATACCAACAGATGCTGTCAGGTGGCGTAGACTTTGCCTCACCGGATGCAACGACATCGATGCGCCCATCGCCATTAATATCTGCAAGTGACACCGAATGTGCACCTATACATTTGTTATCTACGTAATGTTGTGGCCAAGGTTTCTTTTTCACCGCCCCCGATCCGGGATTCTCAAAGTAACGTATTCCATTTTTATGATCAGCAACAATCACATCAATATCCCCATCTCTATCGATATCTGCAGTGCGTAAATGAATGAGAGATGTAGCTGTTTTAAATTTTGCGATAACATGCTTTTCTCCCTCTCGGTACCAATACATTTCTCTACCAGTTGACGCGATTATATCAGCGATGCCCTCCTTATTACGGTCTCCGACATCAGCCCCTCTAGCTCCAAATGAAGCATCAACGATATGCTTTTTGAAAGTTACGTTCTCTTGTCTACTCTGAGCGCCATTGCATGAAATAGTAAATGTACAACCTACGAATATGATGAACCCTAAAGTGTTTCGATTTATTTTCTTCATGAAGTCTCCTTTGTTTTAATAATAAATACCCCAAGGCAAGCCTTGGGAGTGTTATAGTTCAAAAGATGGCAATTAGAATCAAGAACAAAGAATCGATTGATCCCTTAAACCCTCACTTTTCAACCCTAAGAATCAATTTTTAAAAATAAACTTAAGATCACTATGCACTGAAATATTTCATGCCGAATTCAAAAGGCTATAGTAATTTATTATTAGTTCATTTCAGTCGATATAAAGATGAATTCTTTTGAATACATAGCTCAAGAGATCATTGAAAGTGTAGTTGATGATATTAAAATATTTGATGAATCGTTATTGTTACAGATCAAACAAAAGAAGAAAAAGAAGGCTAAGCTGAGTAATTAGCTGGACAGGAATATCCAACACGCTTTGATTGCTAAACGATGGTCAATACAGCTCGCCATCCGTTATATGGTGCTTTATGGAGAAAAACAAAAAAATACTGGTAATTGGAGCTAGTGGTGCGACGGGACGACTTCTGGTAGAGCAGTTGCTAGTTAATGGACAAAATGTGAAGGCGATCGTACGATCACCCAAAAGTTCACTTGAACCGCTCAGAAAAAAGAATCCTAAATTGTCCCTGATTTACGCAAGTATATCTGATCTCAGTAACTCTGAAATAGCAGCGCATGCCTCCGACTGCGACGCGGTAGCTTCGTGCTTGGGACACAATTTGACATTCAAAGGTCTTTTCGGCCACCCACGCAGACTTGTCACCGATGCCACTCGCCGTTTATGCAATACGATACAGTTAGCCAATCCGGAATCCCCGA
>CAWUTK010000225.1:0-5404 GCA_963924785.1 uncultured Opitutales bacterium | reverse complement strand
GCAATCGTTATCGCCTATGCCTTAATGTCTCCCCCAAACTTGGAAATCTACTTTTTCGCACTACTGGTATGCTCTGGCGCCTTTTTAGTGAATTCATTTCTGTGTTTTGCGTCCACAAATGAATTTGAAATTTATCATTACGGACTCGGACCCACGGAGATAAGGATCGGGTTTGCTATAATGAACCTAATTATCTGTATATTCAGCACTTCTATATTCAAGTTTTGGCTACCGATTATCTTAACAGCTAACGTCATTGCTCTAGTGGTAATGGTCTTCAGTAGTCACAAAAAACTTTGGAAAATCGATATGTACAAAAAAAGAAAATCTGCTTGGGAAAAACGGAGACAAGAAAACAGTCAATAAGAACACTTTTTTACACTATGAATGAAGAACGATTAATTGAACTCGAAACAAAATTCGCCTATCAAGAGAAATCTTTAGATGAACTAAACAAAGTCATCTACTCTCAGCAAAAGCAAATCGATCAAATCGAAAAAGCACTCAAGACCATCGTCTCGAAAGTGAAAGACTCGGCAGATCAATCCAGTCTATCTAAAGATATCGACGAAAAGCCCCCTCATTATTGAGAGTAGTACAGGCAATCCTTATAGTGTCTGAATGGTTGTTTCACAAAGTGATCAAGGGGGAAATAATATTTCCAAAACCTTGATCTGGTCTTGTCCATTTAAAGCCCTTCAGTCCATTTCCAGCTTCTTTCTTTGCTTCATCTAGTAAAAAGTGCAAAGCACCAGACTCAGAATCCTGTAGAAGCTGCTGGTCCCAATCATGGCAATTGCGATCAGATATCCAGTCATTCAATTCAGGATATTCGTCATAGGGCAGCTCCTTAATCGCTGATTTGATTTCTTCAACAGTAGACATGGTATAAGTAGCCTACTTACTCGATTTCTCGAAAATTTCAAATAAAACTACGATTCTAGTGATCTGTCCTAACCTATCGTTCTCACCTCAGATGACACAGCTAATAAACCTTATTTAAGTCACCAATCATCACATCCAGATACTCGTTTATTGCCGAAATGCATATTCACAGGCAGGATTGTCTGCGCTACATTGCAAAAGTAAAATCAGAAAACCTTACCCTAGAATACCCAATGCTTTCTTTTGCAAAGCAATAATCGAAGTAATCCCACCTTTGGCGACATCGATCAATTCTGTTAATTGATCCTGTGAAAAAGTGGCTTCTTCCCCGGCACCTTGAAGCTCTACAAATTGTCCATTTCCAGTCATGACAACATTAAAATCAACGGTTGCGTCCTTATCTTCGAGATAGTTTAAATCAAGAACGACCTTATCTAGATAAACACCCACACTAACGGCCCCAACGGATTCATTTAATGGATTTTCTTTTAAAAGCTTTTTGTTCATTAACTTTTGAAAGGCCAACCCCGCAGCCACAGATGCACCCGTAATTGAGGCCGTTCGAGTGCCTCCATCTGCTTGTAGTACATCACAATCAATCCATAGGGTCTTGCCTGGCATTTTCTGAAGATCAATAACTGCTCGCAATGAACGGCCAATTAGGCGCTGGATTTCCACTGTACGACCATCGAGTTTTCCTCGACTGATGTCTCTTCCCTTGCGATCTAGCGTGCTGTAAGGGAGCAATGAGTATTCAGCCGTCAACCAACCGCCACTCACTTTCTGCTGCTGCATCCAACGAGGCACCTTGTTTTCGATCATTGCAGTGCAAATCACCTTTGTATTACCAAAACTCACTAATACTGAACCATCAGCATGAGGGGCGATCCCTGGTTCAAATGTAATTTCACGGAGATCATCAAAATTTCTCCCATCTGGTCTATATGTTTCACTCATTGCTTTATAAAAAACAGACTAACATCTTCTACGGCAAGAATAAACATCATTTCGCGCAACCTTTTAACAAATCAAATAGATCTTGAACAAATCTTAATTAAAAGCATATTGATAAATATGTCATACGAAATTACAAACGCAGAAATAGATATTATTCACGCATCCGATGCCTCACAGAAAATCGGCTACTTCATTACCAAGATTGTAGAAGAACAAGAACTTTGCGGAATAAGGAACAGTGACAGCTTCCTCTCTATTGGTGATGAAGATGGCAACGAGTGCATCCCATTTTGGCCTCATCCACAATATGCCGAAAAATTGATAGAAGGCGGTTGGAAAGATTGTTTTGTCGAAATGCTAACACTCAGTGACTTTTTATCCCATTGGCTAACAGGCATGCATAAAGACGGTGTCCAGGTCGCTCTATTCCCAGATCCTCAAGGTGAAGTTATTTTATTAGATCCAGATGAATTGAAAACACGGATCAACGAAGCAATGATTGAACTGAAAAGTGGCCAACCTGCTCAAGGCGGATGCTGTGGCGGCAATAGCCAAAGCAGTGAAAATGAAAGCGGTGGTTGCTGTGGCGGCAACAATGAGCAACCAGAGCACGAGCATGTCCATGAACATCGCCATGGTCACGACGAAGGCGGCGGTAGTGACAACAGTCAAAACCACGAGCACAAAGAAGGTTCAGGGTGCTGCAGCGAACCAGATCACTCAAACAACTAGTAACTAGTCTTTTCAAAGACCTTTTAAACCAGTCGCCTCGAGCGAACTGTATTAACTATGAGTGAAGAAAAACAAGAGAACGCCCTATTGAACATAGGTCTGAACGTTATTATACCAAGTGTCCTTTTAATGAAGGGTGCAAAATGGCTTCCCGAAACAGCGCCCGTTTGGACCAGTCTCGTGATTGCCTTAAGTTTTCCTATCGTTTACGGGCTATATGATTACGTCTCTCGGAAAAAAATAAATGCCTTTTCGATTTTAGGCTTCGTAAGCGTCCTGCTTACAGGCGGTTTTGCATTAAGCACATTGACTCCTATTTGGCTTGCAGTTAAAGAAGCCGCCATTCCAGGCATCCTCGGGATCGCCTGTTGGATTTCATTAAAAACGAAAAAACCGTTAATCAAATTAATGCTGTTCAATAAATCTATTTTAAAAGTTGATTTCGTCGAAGACACCTTAAAGCAAAGAGATAACTGGGATAAGTTTAACCAGCTACTTCGATATTGCACCGGTTTACTCGTTTTCTCTTTCATGGTAAGTGCCATTTTAAATTACGTTTTAGCACGAGCTATCGTCATTAGTCCAGCAGGGTCGCCAGAACGTGTTGTTGAACTTGGCGAAATGATGATGTGGAGCTATCCTGTCATCATGGCCCCAATGATGGTTATTACCGGCTTTGCTCTATATAAATTAGTTAAAGGAATAAAAGAACTAACTGGGCTTACTTTTGAACAAATGATGATTGATAATAGAAAGTAATAATTTCTAAAATCAATCTAAAAGGCTCGAAATGATCAGGCCTATAGCCTTTATAGAATTACTGGCTGAGTGTTAATTCTTTTACTTTATCCATAATATCCTGGCTATCCTTAATAGGATTTACCTTATTATTGATAAAGGCAATTTTCCCGTTTAAATCTATCAGAAAAGTCCACCTCGATATAGTGCTTCCTCTTGTTAAAAGAAGATCTTCTCCAGCAATTTTTCTTTTAAGCGTTTTCTCACCTACCTTATTCGGAACACCAAACAGGTTCGCGATGTCTCCATTCGTATCAGAAAGCAAAGTAAAATTGAGTTGATGAGCCTTTTTAAAATGCATCAACCCCTGAGAATTATCGCCACTAACTCCAACAACCTCTACCCCTAAATCCTTTAATGCTTGCTTGCTATCACGAAAAGAGCATGCCTGCTTAGTGCATCCACCGGTCATTGCAGCGGGGTAAAAATAAACAGCTAAATACTTCTTCCCTATAATAGATTCTGAATGCCAATCATCTCCATTCTCATCCTTTGATGTAAACTCAGGAGCAATATCTCCAACCTTTAAATCTGTTGAATCAGAAAATAATGATGAACTGAACAAACATAATAATGTTAATATCGATAATGTTTTCATATGTAATAATCCTAATTGTATTTATTCGCAGGGATAAACGAGTCCCCATTGGTTTTTAATTTGATCAATTGTTTCCATGATTGAAATTGATTCTGCCCAAGGCATAACATCGCACTGGACTTGTCCTTTGGAAATACACTCCATCATGGCACTAGCTTCATAATGATAACCAATACCTTCAACATTAAATTCTTTAATTTGAGTCTTTCCATCGATTTCAATTTCCATTTTCCGAGGTTGCCAAAACTGTCCTTCCACACGAATGCTGCCGTTTGTCCCTCGGATAAACAAATCAGATGAATGCAGCGATTGGATGGAAGAACACAATGTCGCAATGGCTCCATTTTTGTAACCCAATATAATTGAATTCTCTTCATCAACATCCGTTTTACCAATATTGGCCATGCTCGAGATACGATTTGGTTTTCCTAAAATCATTGAAGCAGCAGATAGTGGATATATGCCTACATCAAGTAAGGCACCTCCACCCAGTGCAGGATCAAACAAGCGACTTGGTGGATTAAATTCAGCTCGGAATCCAAAGCTTGCTCGGAGTGTTTGAATATCACCAAGAGATCCTTTTTTTAATAAATTCCTTAACTCATGCATTAAAGGGAAATGGCGCATCCACATCGCTTCCATTAGAAAAGTGTTTTTTTGCTTAGCCTTATCAAACATTTGCTTGGCCTGGATAGCATTCATCGCAATTGGCTTTTCACACAAAACGGGGACACCTCGATCTAGTAATCGTAGAGTGAACTCGTGATGCATCGGGTGTGGTAAGGCAATATAAACTGCATCGATGTCCGCATCATTAATAAAAGAGTCATAGTCCCCAAAGCATTGCTCTGCTCCGAATTTAGCCCCAAAACCTTTGGCTTTCTGCGAACTTCTTGAAGCAACAGCATAGACACTAGCATTATCAATAAATGATAAGTCTTCCGCAAATCGCGTTGCGATATTGCCCAATCCTATAATTCCCCATTTGAATTTATTCGACATAGCATCTATTTCATCTGATAGATTACATTTTAGCCAGAATATCTTTCACAACATGAACCATGCACATTTATTAAACGCCGTTCAAGATCGTTATTATAATAAGACAAACGTTCGTGACCTAATTAAGTAAATTTAAAAGTGTCGTATTAAAATCATATACACTCACCTTATTTCTAACGGCGTTAAGTCCCCATACATCACTCTCACCATTGCGTGTACTTTAAGCGGGGCATCAACCTCAAGAGGTTAATGGTATTCTAATATTTTCTCAAAGCTTTTTGCTCTAAGATATCATGCTGCATATCGAGCTCAAGATCACTTTGCTAATTTAAATCCATGATTGAATCAACTTTCTCTCCAAATAAACTTTGGAATTTACGGATTTGATCAATTACGCGACTTTTTTTTGTTCCATTAACCCGAACACCACTA
>CAWUTK010000224.1:0-14171 GCA_963924785.1 uncultured Opitutales bacterium | reverse complement strand
GGATTGGTGTGATAATTCTGCTGCTGTCATCGGGGCTACCTGGATCTTGTCTGACGGGTCGATGCAAGCCGGTGAGCAACGTCATTTCGTAATCGATAAGAAATTGAGTTATCTGATGCGGTGCAAATCGCCGAACAATGAAATCTTCTGTGGCGGGTCTATAATCTTCTCCGGTTGGGTCAACTACTACCATATCATCTGAAACGATTCCCCAATCGAACATTAATTCTTCGAGACCATGTTTTCTGCCAGGTTCAATAAAGATGATAACTCTTCCATTGTTGATGTCTGTGTATTTACGTAGTTTTTCGACTTCGAATGGTAGAAACGCTCCTTGAGGTGAGGGGATGATTACTAGGTCTGCATCTTCGGGGACAGGCTCGTTTGTTGATAGGTCGAGTTCTTTCAGTATGATATTCCTTTTTACCAGAAATTGTTTGAACTGGGTGAGTCCAAATTGAGGCTCAACGTCGTCGATCATTAGTTCACCGTGTCCGACAGTAAAATAGACCTTCTTTGCTTTGTCGCTTGAGACATCTAATATGGCGGAAAGAAAAACCTCTTCACCCTTAAAAGCTGCTCGGTGACCTTTTTTAAAAGAGTAAAGTTCCTGATCAGTAATTTCCCTAAATCGATCTCCACAAGTGACAAGTATCGTGTTGCCTCGACTGATGCCGTACTGTGCGACCAATTCCTGCATCTTATTGTTTTCTTTATAGGTGTCTATGAATTGAGCCGTAATAAGTGGCTTGTTACCCTTGTGGCTTTGATAGCTAAATTCTTCTAGAATGGAGCGTATGTCGTTCATGACATTTTCAGCTTCGATTTTTTTATTAGAAGAGGCAAAGGCGACAAATACTTCAATGGGTGTATTGACTTGATTGAGGTAGGCTAGTGTTTCGGGTGAGAGGGAATGTGAGCGATCACTGGTGAGATCCATTCGCCAGAATTTTTCATTTGAAAGATAGTTGATTGAAAATGCGAGCGTGATACACAGGATGAATTGCAGAGTGTAGTTGATCACCCTAATTCGATTAAATACTTTAAAGTCGTTATCCATCCTAATTAACTGCTTTTCTTTGCGTCGATTGCTAACGTTGCAAGCCCTAGGAAAATAAGAGCATTGGTTGTGTAATAGATAAAGGGCCGACTGTCTATGATACCAACTGTGGAGGATTTTAAATATTTCACGGTTTGAAAATATTGCAGAGGCGATTTAAGCCAACTGATCTCACTGGATACGGTTTGGGTGATAGAAGATAATAGCCAACTGAGAACGGTTACTGCGATTATCAGTGTGAAACAAAATATCCCTGCGACGAGTTGACTTCTTGTTAAACTGCTTGTGAAAATGCCAAATGAAATGAAGAGAAAGCTACTTAGCGCTAAGAATATATAACCCCCTTTTAGGCTGGCTACATCATAGAGTGGCATCTGCAGACTGATGGTTGGAATGAATTTATTGATGATGACGGGAAAGAAAAAGGTTAATGCCCAGAGGAACATGTAAAAGAGATAGGCTGCTGAGAATTTACTGAAAACTATGGAGAAGGAGGAAACCGAGGTTGTTTTTAACGTTTGAAGTGTGCCGGATCGGCGTTCTTCAGCAATGGATTTCATTGTGAGTAATGGGATCACGAATAGGGCGGGGACCCAATATAATTGAATAAATAAACTACTCGGTAATTCCTCAAGTGGGCGAACTAAATACTGCGAAAGAATGTAGAGATAAAATGCACCCGTTAATAAAAGGAAAATGACCGATGCAATATAACTTGCTGGTGTAATCAGTAAGATAAATAACTCATGGAATAAAAGTGTAATGTAATTTTTCATCAATTATTAACTATTCTCTAACCGAACGACGGTTCCTTTTATTCTACTCTTTCCAGCATCAGAGAAATACTTTGTTCCTTCTCCTATCTTTTCATCCCAACTACGTTTGGTTGCGATCATGAATATGTCTTCAAGTGTGGGTTCAATTTTACTAACTTCGTAAATCGAAAACTCGTTCATTCCTGAGGTTTGGTTGATGATCCATTCGCCAAATGTGTTGTCTTCTTTTGTTTCTATAAATAGCCGTTGCGAACCGGATTCATTTTTATCTTCGTATTCAATGTAGTTAATTGATTTTTCAGATTTTTTTAAGAGTTCGATGAATTGCGCGATATCACCCTTTAGTTCTAGTCGGTAACCAGTAACTGGAACAAATTCTTTACGAAGCTCACTACTTGCACCTGAAGCAACGACTTGTCCTTGGTTTATAATGATGATGTTGTCACATGAGTTTTCAATTTCAGGAAGGATGTGACTGGAAAGAATAAATGTGATTTCACCTCTCATGCTGGAGATTAAATCACGTGTCATTTGTATTTGGTGAGGATCTAAACCGATGGTGGGTTCATCCATTATGATAATCTCTGGTTTCGACAAAAGGGCATCAGCTATACCAACACGTTGGCGAAATCCTTTTGATAAATCTCCAATAATACGATTTTTCCCTTTTCGAGAAAGGTCACATAAATCCATTGCTTTATAAATTCGCTCTTTCCTAAGTTTTGCAGGGATACCTTTTATTTTAGAGCGAAACCTCAAATATTCGATGACTCTGAGTTCTTCAGGAAGGGGATTATTTTCTGGCAAAAAGCTAATTTTCTTCTGAATCCCTTGTGGATCTTTAGCTACGGAAATCCCGAAAACTGAAGCTTGACCCGATGTTGCAGGGATTAATCCGCTGATAATCTTCATGGTCGTTGTTTTTCCAGCACCATTGGGTCCAAGAAACCCAACAACTTGTCCTTGCTTGATGTCAAAAGAAACATTTTGTATAGCATCCATCCGACCATAACGTTTTGTTAAGTCAGATACGCTGATTGCATACTCTGGAGATGTGCTCAATGTTTACAGAAGGTAATAGTTATAGCATTGTTTTTGAAAGGCAATTAGTACAAGTTAAGTGTATGTTGATTGCAAGACTTCAAAAAAGGAATCTGTGCAAAAGATCGAGGGTTGAAGTTTTTAATAATAAGGGTTTGTAAGATCTAGATAATGAATAAGTTGAGTTGTTTTTCTTTAGCGAAGTGTATCGCACTTCTGGCAGTGATTTTTTCACTTACCTCATGTGAGAGCCGGCACCAAAATTTTAGAGAAAAGTACTGGCATCAGTCACCAGTGAAATCGATCAATTCGACAGACGTTTACTATAAGGTAAAATGGTCTAACCTGGTTCGCCTTAAAATAGGGATGAAGCAGAAAAAATTAGTTATGATCCTTGCTGACTATCCGGAGCATCCAAGTAAGCAGTTTAAAGAAGAACATTCAATTAAGGAGTTTGTTGCACAGAACGATTTCCTTGTTTTAGTCGAAAATCAGCCTCAACGAACCCACTACGTCATTTATTCTAAAAATGAACTCGATAGTGGTGCGATTTATGAGATTGCTTTCAAGATGACCTCTAATAAAAGATTGGAAGAGGTAAGCTGTAAGACTGTGCTCCTCAGGGATATGCCAAAGACCCAAGGCGAGTGGTAAGGGCTTGAAATAAGCAATTTTAGCTTTTTTGAAATTCCCTTATTTTTGACTTGTCAGTCAAATATAATGTTACATAGTAATCGCCACAATTCTTGTACTAATAAGAATAAGGATTGTTACCACAATAATGTTGCCCAGTAGCTCAGTGGTAGAGCAGGTGACTGTTAATCACTTTGTCGCAGGTTCGACCCCTGCCTGGGCAGCCATTAACTTTCAAGGACTTACGGAAACGTAGGTCCTTTTTTGTTGTCGGTGGTATGGCATCTGAGGGCTGGGCGAAATCTATCACATCGCAGATAGAGTGATTTTCGAAATTAAAATAAATTAGGGAAAGATTCTAAATTGAAATCTGGTTAAAAAGGCATTCTCGCTGGGGGGAATTGTGAGTGAAGTGGAATTGTAGCCATATTTGTTTCCGTAGATACTTTTATTGGATTTTCTCTGAGTTATTGTAGGAATAATAGTTTTTTACCAAAATTGAGTAATTTTCAATTTGCAGATTTTTTTTGTCCTGACTCCACCCTAATTCTTGTTGCATCAAATTCCCAATGAGTTTGGCGCAGGTTAGGCTTTCATTTGCATTTAAGTAGAGTGAGCGCGTTCGCCGTGCAAGAATGTCTTCGATTGTTTCAGCCATTTCGTTATGAATACTCCATAATACTTCAGATTTGGTGTAGGGCAGATTTGGAGAGATTGTTTCTGAGAGAGCTGTATCTTCTTGAATGAGCGTGTTTATTGCTTTTGCGTCGGATCCATAGAGACTGAATTTAGACTCACTCGTAGGTTGCTGCTGATTGCCGTGAATACTTAAGTTTTCCGTGATGCAAGGGCGGTGCGTGTCATTGTTTATTCGTTCCATGTAGTTCACCACATCTTCTGCCATTTTTCGATAAGTTGTCCATTTCCCTCCGGCAATAGTTATGAGTTTTGATGGGGATGATAAAATAGTATGTTCTCTTGAAATTTCTGAGGTAGAACTGGCTTTAGGGTTTTGAACAAGGGGACGTAGCCCCGTGAATACACTTAGAATGTCTTTTTTATCAAGCGGGCAATTTAGCGCGGCAGAAAGGTTGTTGAATAGAAATCCTAGTTCTTCTTCAAGTGCTTTTGGTTCGATTTGGATTTCTTTAACAGGTGTATCTGTTGTCCCTGCCAGAACTTTGTCATGCCAGGGAATTGCGAAGAGAACACGGCCATCTGATGTTTTGGGAATGATGAGTGCGTCACCATGAGGCATGTATGATTTTGGTAAAACGATATGAATGCCTTGACTGGCTGAGATGATTGGCGTTGCGTTGGGGTCATCTAGTGAACGAATTGAGTCAGCAAATACGCCTGTGGCGTTAATCACGGATCGTGCTTTAATTTCAAAGTCGGAGCGATTGATTGAATCATGGACTTGAACGCCAACTATAACATTGTCTTCTTTTATAAAAGAGGTGACGCCTGCGTAGTTAATTGCAGTGCCTCCTTGTTCAAAAATAGTTTGAGCTAAATTAATAGCTAAGCGTGTGTCATCGAATTGACTGTCGTAGTAGAGAATTCCCCCGACTAATCCTTTTGCGTTAAGGGTGGGGAGGCGTTGGATAGTTTCATCTTTTGAAAGACGTTTGCTTGGAGGGAGTCCATGTTTACCCGCGAGTAAATCGTATATTTTTAATCCTATTTGATAGAAGTAAAGCTCCCAATGTTTGTAAACAGGCAGTATGAAGGGTTGTGGCTTTACAATGTGACTGGCGTTTTTACAGAGTAAGCCTCTTTCGCGTAGGGCTTCAAGAACAAGAGGGATATTGCCTTGTTGGAGGTAGCGAATGCCACCGTGAATGAGTTTAGTACTCCGACTTGATGTTCCTTTTCCAAAATCATATTTCTCTAAAAGGAGAGTGCTGTAACCACGTGATGCCCCATCAATTGCAATACCGAGTCCTGTTGCGCCACCTCCAATAACGAGGCAGTCCCAGGATTTTTGGCTTTGTATATTTGAAATGGCCTGTGCTCTATTCATCGCAAATTGTTTTTCACTAAATGTTCCATCAATTCGACAGGTTTGTTTGTTGTAATGATGTCGACTTTCATTTTTACCATTCGTATTGCATCTTCTGGTTTGTCGACGGTCCAGGTTAGTAATTTTAAATTAGCAGTTTTAATGGCATTTGCTAGATCAGGTGTAATGATTTTATAACATGGGTTTATTCCATCTAGATTTACTGATAGTGCTTTTGATATAACCTTTTCGATATCCTGCGGTTTGTCATCAAGTAGAAGGTGAACGGGGATATGTGGTAGTTTTGATTTTATGTATGAGACTACTTCGAAATCAAAATCCATGAATTCAACTTTATCATGGAATTGCTTACCGAGTTTAATCAGTAGATCATTGCAACCTGCCTTTGATTCAACGAGAACTTTTGTGCCTTTTGGGGCCTTACTTAAAATCCGTTCTAGACTAGGGATCGATTGTCCCTTGAAACGGGGATCTTTCCATTGCCCGATGTCTAAGTGCATCAGTTCATCGATATCCAGCTCACTGACATTTTGATCAACCCCCGTTAATCGCTTTAGTTTTTGATCATGTATAACGACTGCAACGCCATCTTTGCTAAAGCGCGTATCGAGTTCGATATATGGGATTTTGTTATCCCAAGCACTTTGAAATGCGATCAGACTGTTTTCTGGATAATGAAACGCATTGCCTCTATGGGCCGCTATTATTGGGTTGTAAGAGGTTGGCATATTCGAAACAGATTAGTCTTTAGATACGCCTTTAATATAGTTGTTTATAAGTAAAGTGCAAATCGGTGAGCGATCAAAGCTTGTTTGACATGGATTCAAACATAGTTTTTTCGAAGATGTCATTTGTCAGATAGTGTTCTCCAAAGACTTCATCCCAGAAAAAGCTTCGTTCCATGCAGAGATAGAAGAATACTTTATTATGCCACTCGCTGAAGGATTTGTAGGCATTGTGGAATAGAGCCAGTTTGATTTCGTCTGGGTATGTGAGCTTTCCGTGAGGGTCTGGAACGAGTTCCATTTGTAGAATTTTACTTTCCCCGCCGCGTTTTCTGATTTCTTGCATTACAGGTTTAATAAAGGTCACTGAGCCGAAGGATACAAAAAGGACTTCTTCTGGGGTGAAGTTCTCAACCACACGATTGATTAGGTTTTTATAATCTTCTAGTGAGTCTTCATAATGCACCATTGGGTGAAAGTGGAATGCGACTTTTATTCCGAGATTGGCGGCAGCTCTTGCTGCAGCAAAACGTTCTTCAAGACTAGCGGTGTAGTGTTCTTCATTACTGATCATGGTCTCAGTGTTTAGTGACCAGCTACAGAATATGTTCTTAGGTATCTTTTTGTCTTTGAAAAAGGAGATGTTTGATGACTTCGTTTTAAATTCGAGGATAATGTTTTTGTTGTCTACTGCGAATTGGCAAAGGTCATCTAGTATGCCATTTTTATTTCCCCAAACGAGGGCATCTGATGACTGCCCAGTTCCGATATGGTAGTTTCGCTTCGGGTCGAGGTTAAGGTTTTTTAGTTTGTTACCAAAATCTGCATCGAAGATAGGGGATTCACCATAAAATGACTGGATTGTGCAGTAGCTGCAGCCAAAGGCACAACCTTCGACTGCATCAATTGTCTTTAAATTGCAACAGACTGTCTTCGGTGAGGCGACAGGGCAGTCACCGAAGATTTTTTTCTCAGATTTTTGAAAAACAGGTTTACCTATAGTACGTTCAGGTTTCGGCTGTGCTTTGATCGAGTATTTATTTTCGGCTTTTTTAAGCCGTCCCATGTGATTGTGGATATTTGAAAAGAGCTCTCTTTTCCTTTTCTTGATATCCCATTGAGATTGAAAGTCGTTCTCCCAGTTCTGGCACAGGTCTAGGAGCGACGTTTCGTTCCACATTTGAATATCACGAGAGTATTCACAGAATGAACGGAATTCTTGAAATGTAAATCGGTAGTTGGTACTTAGCAACTTAACGCTTTTCTGTTCGCTTTCTTGCAAGCTTTCGTAGAAGGTTTTATCTAGGAATGTTTCAAATTTTTCGTCGTAGCTCATTGCTGGAAAAAATATGTTTTAGAGTTGCTTCGCCTTTTGTGGATTTCTAGCATAATGTCTTAATAATTATACCCTTAGTTAATGTAAACTAATATTGCTAATGGTATACACTTATAGTGCTATAAATGTAAAGACGTGAATACTAGTAAACCATTATTAATGTTGGGACTTCCAAAAGGAAGTTTAGAACCATCAACTATCGACCTTTTTGCGAAGGCAGGATTTAACATTAGAAAGAGTTCTCGGTCATATAAACCGAGTATTGATGATGAAGAGTTGGATGGTCGTTTCCTCCGTGCTCAAGAAATCAGCCTTTATGTTGAAAAGGGTTTCTTTGATTGTGGTTTAACGGGCCATGATTGGGTCGTTGAAAATGAATCAGATGTCGTTGAGGTGTGCGATTTAGTTTATAGCCGTGCCTCAAAAGTTCAGTCCAAGTGGGTGTTAGCGGTTCCAGAAACTTCGGATATTAAGTGTGCAAAAGATCTAGAAGGCAAAATGATCGCGACAGAGGTCGTGAATATAACAGAGAATTATTTAAAAGAACATGGCGTTAAGGCTGAAGTTGAATTCTCTTGGGGCGCGACAGAGGTAAAGGTGCCTGAGCTAGTTGATGCCATTGTTGAATTAACTGAAACTGGGAATTCGCTTCGTGTCAACAAGTTGCGAATTGTTGATGTATTGCTTTATACAAACACTAAGTTAATTGCCAACAAGGCTGCCTGGGAAAATCCGAAGAAGCGTGCTAAAATCGAAAGTATTGCATTATTGCTTCAATCTGCGCTTGAGGCACAGGGGAAGGTTGGTCTTAAGTTGAATATTAAGCGTGAGAAGTTGGATGAACTACTGGAAGCATTGCCAGCATTGAGGAATCCCACAATTGCATCATTGAGTTCTCCTGATTGGGCTGCTGTTGAAACCGTTATCGATGAAAAGGTCGTACGTGAAATTATTCCACAACTTAAGGGACTTGGTGCTGAAGGCATTATTGAATATCCTTTGAATAAGTTGGTTTATTAAATAGGAGTTTAACGTATGGCGTTGAAGTTTATATCTTGGAATGTGAATGGGCTTAGAGCCTGTATCAAAAAAGGGTTTCAATGTTTCATCAACGAACATAACCCTGACTTTCTTTGTTTGCAGGAAATTAAGCTGAGTCCTGAGGCAGAGGCATCATTAAAGGATGATTTTGGTTACACTTATCATCATTATCATCATGCTGAAAAAAAAGGATACTCTGGAACCGCAATTTTTTGTCGAGAGGAGCCATTAAGTGTTGCTTATGATTTCACTCCTGAAGTTCACCATGGTGAAGGGCGTGCGATTACGTTGGAATACGAAAAGTTTTATTTGGTTAATGTATACGTTCCAAACTCAAAAGGATTTTTGGAGCGACTGCCGTATCGAACCCAAGAGTGGGATGCTGATCTTAATAATTACTTGTCTATTTTAAATAAAACCAAACCAGTCGTGTTTTGCGGTGACTTGAATGTGTCTTATCAAGACATTGATTTGGCTCGCCCATCAGCCAATCGAAATAGTGCTGGTTTTACCGATGAAGAACGAATGGGTTTTCAGAATTATTTAGAGAGTGGTTTAGTTGATACCTACAGGCACTTAAATCCAGATAAAGAAGGTGCTTACTCATGGTGGTCTTATCGTGCGGGTGCTAGAGAAAATAATGTCGGGTGGAGACTTGATTACTTTTTGCTCTCAAATGAAAGCATTGGGTTGATGAAAGACGCGTTTATTTTGCCGGAAGTCTTGGGCTCGGATCATTGCCCTGTCGGACTGATAATGAATTATTAATTGTTAATGATTAATTATTAATGAAAGATAATGTGATAAAAACGAAAAGCTTTGCTTTTGCGATAAGAATTGTCCGTTTGTATAAGTTTCTGACCGATAGTAAGAATGAGTATACGCTATCTAAGCAATTATTACGTTCTGGGACTAGTGTCGGGGCAATGGTAAGGGAGTCTGAGCATGCAGAATCAAAAGCAGGTTTTAGACATAAATTGGCAATCGCTCAAAAAGAGATTAATGAATCAATATACTGGTTAGAGTTATTGAATGAGACAGACTATTTATCAAGTGAGCAGTTTGAAAGTATGAATCATGATGCTATTGAAATAATTAAATTAGTCACTAGTATACTTAAGTCTACAAAGACCGTAATTAACAATTAATAATTAACAATTTTTCATTCCGATGAAAGCGATTTTAAATGAAATTAAAAAGCTTAAGGTTCTTGTTATTGGGGACGTGATGCTCGATCACTATATTTGGGGAGACGCTAACCGAATTTCACCAGAGGCTCCGGTTCCGGTCGTTTCGGTTAATCGGGATACTTATGCTCCAGGAGGGGCTGCGAATGTAGCCCTCAATTTGGCGGGGTTAGGTGCAGAGACTTATGTTGCGGGTTGGGTCGGTGAAGATGAGCCAGGCGATCGATTGCAGGCTTTATTTAAAGAAAATAAAATTGAGTTGATTCCTTCTTTTGTTTCTAAAGATAAAACGACTATTTTAAAAACACGTGTGCTTGTTCAAAATCAACAACTGTGTCGATTAGACCGAGAGCTACAGCCTAAAGATTATGCGGTGTCAGAGCATAGTATGATTGAAGATTTAATTAAGAAAACGGAAGAGGTCGATGTGGTTATTCTCTCCGATTACAGTAAGGGGATCATTGATCAACGAGTGATTTTAAATGTTCAAGAAGCTGCCCAGAAAGCGAATACTTTTGTTGCTATTGATCCAAAACCAAGAAGGCCATTACGCTATAAAAACATAAATCTTCTTACGCCGAACAGAAATGAAGCCCTTCAGTTGGCTGGTATCGACATTGGACCTCATGATCGATTTCCTTCCTCAAGGGTTTGCTTGAACATTTGGGAGAAATATCGCCCAGAGTATTTAGTTGTGACATTAGGTTCTGAAGGAATGCTGATTTCTGAAGCTGGCGAGATCACTCGGCAAATTCCAACATCAGCTCAAGAAGTCTTCGATGTCTCAGGTGCAGGCGATACTGTGATTTCTGCTTTGAGTTTGGCTATGGCGGCTAAGGTGAACATTGCGGATTCAGCTGCATTCGCTAATTTTGCCGCTGGTATTGTTGTCGGTAAAATTGGTACGGTTCCAATTACTGCTGATGAGATTGAAGATGCTTATGAGGGCTAGCTTGGAATGCTGAGTTATAAGTTATGAATGATGAATTGAGGAGTATGAAGAGGGTATTTGTGTTAAACGCTTCCTAGGTCATTTGTTCGAAATGTACAAAATTTTAATTCATAAACTTATATTAAATAAGGCTTTTATTCTTAATCGATTCTTTCCCTGCGTCTCCGCGTCTCTGCGCGAGAATTTATTATTATTAAGATGAATACTTCGGCTTTATTTTTGGATCGTGATGGGACGTTGATTTTGGACAAGCATTATTTGTCTAATCCAGCTGATGTTCAATTAATTGATGGAGTAGGAGATTCCCTTCGGGTTGCTAAAGAAAAGGGTTATCGAATCTTTCTGTTTACGAATCAATCAGGAATTGGACGAGGTTATTTTACGGAGAAAGAAACGGTTGCCTGTAATGATCGTATGTTAGAAATGATGGAGCTTCCGTTTGATTTTTTTGATGATGTTTGTATCGCTCCAGAGACCCCAGATGAACCCTCTGATTATCGAAAACCCTCACCCTTGTTTATAAATGAGATGGTGGAAAAATTCTCTTTGTCTAAAGAAGACTGCTGGATGGTTGGAGATCGATTGAGTGATTTGGAAGCAGGGCTCAATGCCGCCATAAATTCAGTGTTTGTGAAAACAGGAAAGGACTTGAGTGTTCAGACTGAGGATTATATCGAAACTAATAGCATTGCGATGTGTGTTGATTTTCCTACCTTTGTGAAAGAGAACTTATAATTTATGAAAGCTGAAAATTTGTTTACGTTGTCAGAAGAGTTTCCGTTTAAGGATAGTTTTTCGTTAGATATGCATCCATGGGAATGGCTGCCTTTAATTAAAAAAACACTAGTGAGTTTTATTGGGTTTGATATTCAAGTATCTGTTCCGAGTGGATTTCATGTCAGTGGAGATGTTTTTATTCATGAATCAGTAAAGCTGCCTCCTTATGGAATCATCGAGGGTCCTGCCTATATTGGACCAGAGTGTGAACTTCGACCTGGGGTTTATATTCGTGGAAATGTGATTGCTGGGAGAGGGTGTATTCTCGGGAATTCCTGTGAATTCAAGAATTGCTTGCTGTTGGATTATGTGCAAACGCCTCATTATAATTATGTTGGGGATTCAGTGCTCGGAAATAAAAGCCACTTAGGGGCTGGAGTCATTCTGTCGAATTTGAGGTTGGATCAAGCTGAAATTAATGTGAACATAGACGAACAGGTATTTGAAACCGGTTTAAGGAAATTTGGTGCTTTATTGGGTGATTCAGCAGAAGTTGGATGTAATACAGCGCTACAACCTGGGACTATTCTTGGAAAAAAGGCACTAGTTGTTCCAGCTATAGCGTTTAAGGGTTATTTATCTGCTGGTAAAATTGGCAGAAATAATGTTTAAACAATTAGCTAGTACTACTTTATATTAAACGAATTAATACATTTTATGAATATTCTCAGTTCAGACGAATTTGCAAATAGAGGAATTTCTTTTCCAAACGATGGAGTTTTTGAAAGTTTAGGAGAGGAGGATCTTCAAGCCCTGAGTCTTTCGGGAGAGCTTATTGCTGTTAATAATGAACTTTTGGTCCAGGATCAAGTTGCTCAAGAATTTCTGTATGTTGTCCTGGAAGGTGAGGTTGAAATTTTTAAAAGTCATGATGATGATCTATATAACGACAATAAGCAGGTTTTTGCAAAGTTGGACTATGGTAAGTGTTTTGGTGAAATGTCCCTTTTTACTGGTGGTATTGCGACTGCGAATGTTATGTCAGTTGGTGACGCGACTCTGTGGCGAATAAACCATGCCAATTTGATGGGCTTTGTCGCTGCATATGCAGGTGGTGGACAGCTTTGTTTGAATTTATCAAATATATTGAGCCATCGTTTAATTGATGGTAATTCTAAAGTGATTAGTATTGCTGGGGAATACAGTAGTTTTGTTCACGAGCAGATGAATAAGAAGGGGGTTGATGAAGCTTCCAAGAAATCGATGGCTGCGATTGAAGCCAAGCTTGCTGACTTACAGAGTTCATATGGTCCTGAAGAGGATAAAACGAAGGGAGCATCCACAAAAGTTCTAGGTGCAGTCTCGGTATTATTTGTTGTCGCACTAATCGGTTGTGTCGGTTTATTTATCAATCATAAAAGTGTCGGACGAGAGGTTGTCACTCTTAGAGGTAGCTCAGACGTTTTGAGAGGAGAGAATTCTAATTTCCGTGATAGAAATGATGAGTTGTTAGACCAAAATGATAATCTGAGAAATGATAATCTTAAAAATATTCAAAGTTTTTCTACCGAGTTAAAGGATCTTCAAAAGGACTTTCTTTCAACGATCAAAGCAATTGCAACTAAAGAAGACTCAGGTTCCGCTCTTAATGATTTGATGTCTCAGTTTGAAAAAACACAGTCAGTGCTTGAGCAAAATGGCGAGAAACTAAATGAATTAGCTGCTTTGCAAAAAGAAAATGCTGAGTTGAAAAACCAATTATCATCTATGGGGGCGACCGTTGCTCCTAGAGAAACAGAACCAGAGGTCGCAAAGCAAGAAAAAGTCAGTGATAAGAATCGATATGCGGTGATGAAAACGGTTCGAGTTCGGGGGGCAAAGGTTAAGCATCCGACTAAGAAAAACTCGAATGGTTCTAATTTGTATGTTCAATATCCAGACATTTATGTTTATGTTATTGTTAGTGAAAAAGCTAAAAGAAAAGAGCTTTTCTATGAAGTGCCTGCGAGTGTTTATCCAAAGCATACTTCTACAAAAAATAAATTACTCACAGCTGAAGAAGTTAACTCTTGGAAGCGAATACCAAAAATTCCAGTCACTGCAGATTTGATTGAAGCAGCGGAAAAGAAAATGAAAGCGCAAGCCGAGGCGGAAGCCGAAGCCGAAGAAGCAGCTGAAGATGGAAACACATCTGCGGGAAGTGCGCTTGCCGATAAAATGTTCGATCAGTTGACTAAGGGAATTGGCGGAGAATAGTTTTTAATAAGCGTTGGAATTGGCGTTTATCCTGGACCAATATTAAATATAGATGATCCTATTGCACTTGGTATATTCATAGCAGTCAGTGAAGTTGGAGTCATTTATTCTGGTAGCATTTACATCGATAGTATATCGGATTGTGAAATTTTGAAATAAAACTTACATTTTTTAGACAAATTATGCCTCTTACGGATTTGCGTTTTTTTGAGACGAGAATCTCCGTTCGAAGATCACGGTATTGAGTTAATTTCTATCTTATGGTTTTACCCCTAGCGGTTTTGGGGCGGCAATGAGCCCCATTTTTTGTAATAAATATAGATTCTTGTAAAGATGTGCTGATTGTCGTTTCTTTTAGTTTAAACGAAAAAAAGGAAACATTATGACAACCAGCAATTTATACCATACACAAGGAATCCGA
>CAWUTK010000223.1:0-25706 GCA_963924785.1 uncultured Opitutales bacterium | reverse complement strand
GAATTCGCTCTTTCATTTCAACTGCTAGCAAAAATAACATATATGCATGGAATGCTCTTGGAAATGCTTTTAACGGAAATCCGTGCTCCGGATTGGCCTAAAGTAATATTTTAACTCGATTTATCGAGGTGAGTAGTTACGGTTCCTTGATTGCGAATCTAAGTTTCTAGCGTTTTCTTGTGCTTGCGATAAAGGGCTCGGAATTGATGATAACTTAAACCTAATGCTTCAGCTGACTTTTGTTGATGGGAATTATTCTCAATTAACGCTTTGTTTAACAATTCCTTCTCTAGGTTGAAAACCGCATCTTTTAGGGAATGCTGATCTTTAGTGGGATGCTTATGATCTTTCTTTTCTAATACTGTATTTGTAGAGAATTTGGATTCAAAAGGATTGAGCGGTAATTTCTCAATTTCACTACCAGCGTTCTTGTAAACAGACCGTTCGATTGTGTTTTTGAGTTCTCTTATGTTCCCGGGCCAATCGTGGTTAATAAGTTGCTGCTTGATTTCTTCTGAAAAGGTTGGGCTTTCTTGCCGCCCCAGTTCAGATGACATTCGATTTGCAAATTGATTTGCGAGAAGGAGTATGTCTTCCTGGCGAAATCGAAGGGGAGGGAGTGTGATGACTTCGAATGCGAGTCGGTCCAGTAGGTCTGCTTTAAATTTTTCTTCTTCGACTAATTTTTCCAGATTTGCATTGGTTGCTCCGATGATCCGAACATCTACGGATATTGGCTGACTGCTTCCGACTCTTTCAAATGATTGATACTCAATGACTCTGAGGATCTTCTCTTGAACCTCGAACGGTGTTTGAGCGATTTCATCAAGGAAAAGGGTGCCTTTGTCCGCCATTTCAAATCGACCTTTCCGTTTCTTTGTTGCTCCTGTGAACGACCCAGACTCATGCCCGAATAATTCTGATTCAAGTAGTGAGGGTGATAGTGCTGCACAGTTTAGGGTTATTAAGGGTTCATTCCAGCGACTTGATAGAAAGTGAATGCGCTGGGCGGCTAATTCTTTGCCGGTTCCTCGTTCCCCTATCAGTAAGACTGGGCGATCTGTTTTAGCGACGGCACTTAGAGATTCTTGCATTTCCAAGAAATTGTCTGATTCGCCAAGGGCTTCTGTTATTTGAGTAGGTGTGTTCATTTGCTATATTTTGGTTTATTTAGCCATTATGGTTGGTTAAATAAACCATATGGCGCGACTTGTCAACTCGTGGGAGATATTGTTTTGTTGTAAGATGCTATTCATAAGCATCTTGATGTTTTTTGAGGAAAATTGGCACGCTAGTTGCAATTAGGGTTTTAAATTTTAATAAAAACAACCAAAGGAAACACAATGAGTATATTTACAAGATTAGGAGATATCGTAGGATCAAATTTAAATTCATTATTAGAAAAGGCTGAAGATCCAGAAAAAATGCTAAAACTAATGATTCGAGAAATGGAGGATACGCTGGTTGAGCTTAAGGCTTCATGTGCTGGGGCGATGGCTTCATGTAAAAGTGTGAAGAAAGAGCAAGATGAAGCACTTTCCAAAGTTGGCGACTGGGACTCGAAAGCTTCTTTAGCAGTTGAGAAAGGCAGAGATGACTTAGCCCGTGAAGCATTATATGAAAAGAGAGCTTATTCTGAGAAAGCGGAGTATTTAGGAAATGAAGTTTCTGAGCATGATGGTATTGTTGATAAATATCAGGAAGACATTGGAAAACTTGAGGAAAAGCTTGAAAGCGCGAGGAATAAACTGAGGAGTTTGGTTCAACGTCATTTACATGCTAAAGGTAAAATTAAGGCTGAGCACGAGATACGGAAAACAAATGGTTCAGATGTGATGATTCGGTTTGATAAATATGAACATCGAATTGAAGAATTAGAGGCTGAAGCAAATTTAGTTAATCCTGCTAAGGCTATGTCTTTGAGTGAAGAGATTGAAAAGTTGTCACACGATGATGAAATTGAAAAGCAATTAGAGGCTTTAAAGGGTCGGTCAACGACTAACGTATAAATAGGGTTTATCGATGGAAGATGTTTTGTTTTATGCCTTAGGGTTACCCTGTTTACTTGGGTTTGTTATCGCAATCGTGAGTTTGTTATTGATACATTCAAATCGAAAAGGGAAGTCTATGAATCGGGAAGAGAGTGAAATTGTTCAAGAGTTACACCGTAGTATTGAAGTTTTAGGGAAACGGATAGAGAGTCTTGAGACTATAATTCTAGAGAGTAAAAACGCAGAGGAGGAAAAATAATATGCAAGAAAGTATATCAAATAATGGCCTATATCGATCAAAAGACGGTGTTTTCTTTGGAGTCTGTCGTGGGCTTTCCAACTGGAGCGAAATTTCTGTGTTTTGGATACGCCTAATTTTTTTAATCACACTTATAGCCGGTTTTTTTCCAACAATTATCGTTTATGCGATACTCGCTATAAGTATTAGGCCGGAGCCTGAACAAAAAGTTGTGAGCCGAGAGGAATATGATTTTTACCAAAACTATATGAGTTCAAAAAAATCGGCTCTAAGTCGACTGAAAGAACAATTAGAAGGAATCGAATATAAGACTAGGCGACTTGAAGGAATTGTGACGAGTAAGGAATTTAAGTGGGATCGCCGGATGGGGAATCGCTGAATTAATGGTTTGTCAATCGGTAACTCTCAAGATACTTCGAATTTCATTATTAAACAATAAGGTGTTTATATAAATTAAAATTATGTCAGGACAAGGATCAGCAGGAAATGTAATTTCGGCAGTGTGCAGTTTTTTTATTCCAGGATTAGGCCAATTAGTTCAAGGCCGATTACTTATGGCTGCAGTGATGTTCGTTTCAGCTGGACTTTTATGGCTGATTTGGATGGGCTGGATAATTCACTTATGGTCGATTGTAAATGCGGCCTTGTTTAAATCGTTGCGGAGTAATTAAATGAAACGGGTAGTTTTGAAAAGTAGAAAAATTCTAAAACATTGGCCAGCATATCTTGGGATAATTGTCTTTGTATATTATGTTTCTAAGCTCGATGGGTTGAGCAGCTTAGGTATTTGGGGGTGGGCTTTCATAGCTGTCTTCGTGCTCGTATTTGTAGTTTTTAATATCTTCCTCGATTCTCTCTTTGATTCGTTTCTATCACTTGTGGGGCTTGGCTCTGGAAAAGGCCCATTAGACTGCACTGCAGAGATTGTTGACGAGATGTATATCGTAAATATCGAAAATAAAGGAAAGTCTCATCATAAGATTGCCGTGATTGAGGGATTGGATCTTAGCGGTGGCAAAATTTATCCAACTCCCTATCTTAGTGCTGATGAATTTAGGGGCTCTAATGATAAGGAAGCATTAATGAAAGAAATTTTAAAAATAAAAATCAATTCTCATCAAAGCGTGCAGGTCATACTTGATAACGTAGAATTGAGAAATGTGGATTATCAAAGCTTCTATGTAATAGACATGAGTGGACGTAAATGGAATGTCGTAAATAACATTTGATTAGAGATTTAAGCAATGTAATGAGAAATGAATGAAGATAGCCTTCTGGAAATTAAAATGATGACCGTTTGGTTTTAAGAAAGCATTTAACCACAAAAGAATTATACTAATGATTATTGTAACAACAGAGACTGTTCCAGGAAGGGAAACAATTGAGAGCTTAGGCATTGTCAGTGGTAATGTCGTTCAATCAAAGCACATTGGACGAGATATTATGGCAGGGTTAAAGACCATAATTGGGGGTGAGGTTAGAGGTTACACTGAAATGCTTACGGATGCTCGAGAAAAAGCAGTGACGCGTTTAACAGAGAATGCAACGAACCTCGGTGCTGATGCCGTAGTGAATGTTCGTTTCACTACAAGCGCCATTATGCAAGGGATGTCTGAGATATTAGCTTACGGGACAGCCGTGAAGTTAGGCTGATTGTTCAGTTACTTTCTCGACTATAAATACCATTGCTAAAATAAAGATAAGAAGCATGTTTTTTAATTGATATGAGTTCGCAGGATTCTTTATTGCAACAGGCTTTAACATTACATCAGTCGGGTGATTTCGTAGAAGCGGAAAAGCTTTATCGTCTTATTCTTTCTAATGAGCCAAACAATCATGGGGCTTTGCATTTGTTAGGGGTTTTGGGTGCAGATATCTACCAGGATTTTGGCATGGCGATTCAGATGATTCAGAAGGCGATTTCTGTTGAGCCAAATTTCAATCTATATCATCAAAACCTCGCCATTATTAGTAAGAAGGCTGGCCGGTTGGATGTCGCAATAGAGGCGAGAAAGGCCGAATTGAAATTTGATCCGAAATCAACAGATATTTTAAACGAGTTAGGGTTGCTTTACAGTGAATCGGAATTAACGGTTCAAGCGATTAATGTTTATAAGAAGATTCTGAAAATAGATCCGAATCATAAGCATTCATATAATAATTTAGGATTGAGTCATTATACGCTTTATAAAACTGATTTAGCTTACAAGAATTTAAAGAGAGCGATTACGATTGATCCTGATTTCCTAGATGCCTATGAGAATTTGGGTGTTGTTTATATGGATGATGCTAAGATGGATGAAGCGATTGAGACTTTTGAGAAGTTGATTGCTGTTGATCCTGATCGAGCGATGTCGCATTGGAATTTAGGAATTGCACTACTGAAGGATGGGCAATTGGGGAAAGGTTTTGCGGAATACAATTGGCGGTGGAAAGCAGCTTTAGAAAGCACAGGGAAGTCTCTAGATAAACCAAAACCGTATTCAATTCCTTATTGGAACCAAGAACCATTAAACGGAAAGAAGCTTTTGTTAACAAACGAACAGGGGATTGGAGATGAGATTCTATTTCTGAATGTGTTGATTGGATTGAAGATACCTTATTGGGCATTAATCATAGAATGCGATAATCGTATCCGGAAATTATTGGAACGAGCGTTTCCGGGGGTTCAGACTGTTTCAAATGGCGATACTCAGAAGGTTGAAGAATTGCAACCTTCTGTTGCTTATCAAAAACCAACGGCAGATCTTTTTTCTTGGTTTAGGAAAGATGAGGCGTCATTTCCTAAACATGAAGGATTTTTAAAAGCTGATGAAGACTTGATCGAGGGTTTTTCAAAAAAATACAAAAAGCTATGGCCAAATAAAATATTAGTTGGCATTTCGTGGGATACTAAAGGTAAATTGATCGCAAATGAAAGAAGAATGGATTTGTCCTTTTTTAAGAACATTGCTGCGTTGGAAAATGTTCAACTTATTAATTTGCAATATGGTGATGTTGATGAAGTTTTAACAGTATTTAATGAAAGGGGAGGGGGCGATGTTCATATTGATCCGTCCGTTGATGCCTTTAATGATTTAGATAGTTTTGCTGCCCAAATTTCAGCGTTAGATTTAGTCATTTCGATTGATAACAATACGATACATTTCGCTGGTGCACTAGGTGTTCCTACGTTTGCCGTTTTACCAAGTGTGCCTGATTGGAAATGGCAGTGGGAGAAAAGTGAGACATACTGGTATCCGTCTATGAAGCTTTTTCGTCGAAAGAAGCGTTTTGAAGCGGGAGACGTTCAGGCGGCTGTTGAAGCAGAGCTTAAGAAGGTTTTTCACAATGAAGATACTGGATTGTACAAAACAAGTTTTCAATGAAGTGACTTGGAAATTCGAAAGAATTTATAGGTAGACATAGATAAGTAACGCTGAGACAGTTCCTTGGATAAGGCAATAAGGCCGTTAGTTATCTAATGCTTTCGATTGACAGTATTGATTGCATAACTTTTTATATTCGGTAATGTATATTGTTACAGTGGATATAGGAAGGTGTAGTCATGGGTGAGTTGAAATTGAGTAAAAAAGGCCAGGATCTTATTGCGTTGTATGAGAAAATGGCGATTGATGGCTATGATAGAGTCGATGAAACGCATGTCGATTCGGCTTTTAATGATTTTGAATTAAGAGCGTATCGTGGACAGATTCTTCCAACGTTTAAAGAGCATTCTATTTCCACGGTTTTAGATTATGGCAGTGGTGGATCGAATTGGGAGATTAATGGATTTGATGAAGAAACGGGGGTGTCTGCGATTGATTATTTCGGCTTAAAGAAAACTCACTTGTACGAGCCTGCTAGGGACATCGATGAGCGGCAACCGGTTGACTGTGTTGTTTCATTTGATGTTTTAGAGCATATCTTTATTTCAGATGTTCCCGCAATACTACGTGACATGTTGTCGTATGCGACAACGTTGGTTGTCATTAATGTTGCTTGCTATCCGGCAGCAGCGAAGTTGCCTAATGGTGAAAATGCTCATATAACTGTTCGCCCTGCAATTTGGTGGAAGGGAATGGTTGATAGCATTGTTGTCGAATATCCTAAACCATCAATAATGTTAATTTGTTCAACTGGTTGGCGGAAGAGTGACGCTTTTTCTTTATGGAGTGGGGATTCTTGGCAGGATAGTAGCACGTTTGTGGTTGATAATTAAAATTTATCTAGATCGGTTCTAATGGTTTCAATAACGATATCTCATTCCCTTATGAGCTTTGTCAAATTTTGCATGTGCAAAATCTAAAAATCCTATTGCATGGCATGCTTCATTATGAGTTGGATCTATTTTTAGGACTTTGTTTAAATAGAAATATGCCCCTTCTGAGTTGTTTAATATTCTATAGCAAATCACCTCGGTTACAAAGCGCATCAATGTCATTCTCTTTGCGGCTTAGAGCTTGCTTAAAAGTACTTATGGCTTTTAGAGATGTTTTAACTTCAGTGTAAAGATAGTTTCCATGTTTTAGGTGGATGTTGGAGAGAGTATTTATGTCAGTTATAAATGGGATGCTTTCTAGTAAAAGTTTTCATATCTCTGGTTGATTGGCTTGAATGATAAGACCTTTTCTCAAGCTATGGATCATTTCACTAGATGAATTGATCTTTGAAAAGAGTAGGGCGAGATTATTCTAATAGAGGGGGAACTGATTTTGTAGTGATATCGCCTTTTGAATGAGTTTAATGGCCTGGTGAAATTCGCCCTTATGGTTCCTTGGAGTAAGCCTAGAAGGTTATGGGCATCTGGGTTAAACTTTGTCTTTAGCGAGAACTTACTTTTTATATATAGCCTCTGCATCTAGTAACTGTCCCTGGGGGCGTAAGGTTGTTGCCTGGACAAGCAGTTGTTGATTAGTATCCATTTGGATGTGTCTAATTAGATGTCTCTTTTTTTGGTAAGTTCAATTGAAACTGAATCGGACCGTTCCATGGCATCTGGTTTTGCTGCGGAGACTTTGACCTCAAGTACGCTCTGGTTTTTCATAATAAGGTGGATGATTTTTGCAGTGAGTTTCTCCACTAAGTAGTAAGAACTGTTTTCAACAAATTTGATTATCGATTTCTCTAGTTCATAGTAATCGATAGTGTGTTCTAATGAATCCGTATTGATAGCTTCTTCCGGATCAAAAGTCAGTTGTATATTAATGACTACATCTTGTTTGCTTTCTCGTTCCCAGTCGTTAACTCCAATAATAGTTTTAAGACGTAGGTTTTTTATTTTAATGGTAGCTAGATCCATTTAGTGACTTTGGTTTTAGATTTAATATATTTTCACCTTATCAGACTTAAAAATTCTGATCGAGTTGCATTGTCATTTCTGAATGCCCCAAGCATGCAAGAGGTCTTCATGATTGAATTTTGTTTTTCAACACCTCTCATCATCATGCATAAATGCTGTGCTTCAATTACCACTGCAACCCCTTCTGCGTTGATTGCCGATAGGATGGATTCTGCAACTTGTCGTGTTAGATTTTCTTGAATTTGCAAACGCCTTGCAAACATATCAACAATGCGTGCGATTTTTGACAGACCTAACACTTTTCCTCTTGGCAAGTAGCCAATATGGGCTTTGCCAATGAAAGGCAATAAGTGGTGCTCGCACATCGAGTACATTTCAATGTCTTTAACGATGACCATTTCATCGTTATCTGTCTCGAAAACCGCGTTGTTAATGGTTTCTTCGAGATTTTGGGAATATCCTCTTGTCAGATATGTTAACGCTTTAGCCGCACGTTCAGGAGTTTTAATTAATCCTTCTCGATTAGGGTCTTCTCCAATTTTTTCGATTAGATTTTTATAAATGTTTTCTAGTTCAGGCATTGGTTTTGGTGTTGAAAAATATTAAAGCCCAGCCGATTAAAAACGCAAGGCCTCCCAAGGGGGTGATCGCCCCGAGTATTTTAATTTGAGTGATTGCTAATGCATATAAAGAACCAGAGAAAAGTATGATACCTATAACGAAACAAAAGCCGGCTTTATTGATTTTCGATGTTTCATCTTTTGATCTAATCCAAGCAACAATAAATAGGCCGAATGCATGAATGAAATGGTACAGTGATGCTGTTTTAAAAATGTCTAAACCGTATGTGGTTAGACGTTCTTTTAGCATGTGTGCTCCAAATGCACCAATCGCGACTGCAATAAACATGAAGAAACTGGCGGTTTTTATCCATTGTTGGCTGTTCATATCATTTGTGGAATTTAAAGAATCGCTATTTATAGAATGTTTTCCTTAATCTTTTGTCAAAAGGATACTCTTCCGTTAATAGTTTAAATATATGAAGCAATCTAAGGAACATTTAGATCAACTAGACTTGGCTCACTTTTGGCATCCCTTTACTCAGATGTCAGAATACGCTGACTATGATCAATTGCATGTTGACCACGGACTAGGCTGTTGGGTTTGGGATACTGAAGGAAATAAGTATTTGGACGCGAATGCTTCGATTTGGACAAATGTTCATGGGCATAATGATCCTGACCTAAATAAGGTGCTGATTGATCAAATTAACAAGATCTCACACTCAACAACACTTGGGATTAGTCATGAACCTGGTATTCGATTAGCCAAGAAACTGGCGGATATTTCACCTGGTTCCTTGAATCGGGTATTTTATAGTGATAATGGCTCAAATGCGGTTGAGATCGCCTTGAAATTGTCATTTCAATATTGGCAATTAGTCGGGGAAACTAAAAGAACTAAGGTCATCTCGATGGAAAATGCCTATCACGGCGATACCTTTGGGACAATGGGAATAGGGGATAGTGGTGTTTTTCATGAGAGATTCAGTAATTGGTGTTTTCCTGCAATTCACTTTCAGTCGCCTAAATGCGTTGAAGTAAACGAACATGTTTCTTCTTCTAGTGATATTGAGAGCCTTGAAAGTTTGGAAAAGATATTTATTAAACATGCCGATGAGATTGCTTGTTTAATCATTGAACCATCCGTTCAAGGCGCAGCTGGGATGAAGTTTCAACCTAAAGGCTTTTTGAAAAAAATAGAACTAATGTGTGCGGAAAAAAGAGTTCATCTTATTGTTGATGAGGTATTTACGGGTTTTGGGCGAGTGGGTGAAATGCTCGTTGTTCATAAGGAAGAGGTTGAACCCGATTTTTTGTGTCTAGCAAAAGGCTTAACTGCGGGTTATTTGCCATTGGCTGCGACTGTTGCAAAAGATGAGATTTTCGACCAGTTTCTTGGAAGATTTAGTGAATTTAAGACCTTTTTTCACGGTCATACATTCACGGGAAATCCGCTTGGTTCAGTAGTTGCTTTGAAAAGTATTGAAAAACTAGAATTACTTTTCAATGAAGGTCACCTGTCAGAAACAATTGCTTACTTAGGGAATCGGTTATCTGAAGTTTTCGAAGATCACCCGAATGTGAGGGAAATCAGGCAAAGAGGTTTTTGTGCCTCTATTGATTTGTGCCCAGAAGGAGTAGCTGATCAAGAATTTCCTATTGAAGATCGTGTTGGTTTGAAAATTGCCATCAACGCAAGAAAACATGGACTTTTGTTAAGACCGTTAGCTAATAGTATCTTAATTGTTCCTCCCATTGTTATTTCAAAATCAGAAATCGATTTTTTGGTGGAAAATCTGAAAATCGCACTTAATTCCACTTTATAAAAGTAGAATCAGTTTTTAAGTGCTATTAATGATTTGAAATAGATGCCCTTAAGCATAATCCTATGATGAGTTTTTAGGACACATGGGATTGTAGTATTTGAAAAACCTTGCACTTGTTGCCCCTTTCTCTCCTGGATCAATCCTAACTTTAATGGGAACACCGCAGCTTGGACACATCCCTTGATAAGCCGTTTTATCGGCATTTCTATAAATACGGGTATAAGTGCCACAATTCATAAATTGAATTCCTAGAAACGGGTTAGGCTCTTTTTTATCTGAATTCATGACGTAATAGTAGTAATTCTACTCTTTAGAAAAACTTCAAGGTTCTTGACTGTTATTCAGGGGTTGATTTGTCTTACCGGAAATAAAGTTCCCGAATCGAGTGATTAGATGTGATATCGTTTCAGTTGCGTTTTCTTCACTTTGAACAAACACAAAATAATTCTCTGAATTACCATTGGCGAAAAAACGAAAATTCATTGCACCATTCTTGCGGTGATTATTGTCACTTGAAACAGCAATTTCACCAATGACTTGAAATTCTGCATCTAAAATCCAGAGTCGAATTCGGCCAATCCGGAAATCAGATAAACGCTTTATAGTGAAAGGTTTATCGCTTGATATTGGTTTGACCAAATCGGGTGATTCTTCAAGTTGTTGTTGAAGCTTCCCCATCAAATCTATTGCATTTGGAGCCATTTGGTTAATCTAGGAGGGGATTTATTTTTTCAAAGTTAATATTAGCCTGTGTGTCAAAGGGCATTGAATGAGTTAACATTTCTTTCATCCAAGTGGTTCTTGTAATGAGTTGTTTTGGTTCAACGGCAGCAGTAATTGTTGTTCCATTTGATAATAATTTAAATCGGCCTCTTAAATCAAGTTCTGCTGCACTATTTTTCCCTAAGCGTTCGCTAATCATATTGTTAGCAGACTGTATGCTTTGGTTCGATACTTGAAGTAGATTTGCTTTAGAAATGATGGGGTCGATTAATTTATAAATATTGAATCGTTCGACGGAAATAGCTCGGCTTTTTTCGAGAACTTTGATTTTGACCGTTTCAATTGATTGATTTCTGCTAAATACGTTTTCTTTATTAAAACTAATTAGTAAATTCTGATTGAGGTTACCTCTTAGTAGAACAAACTCAGAATTAAGAGAATCAAAGGTTTGACTGGAGTCATCCTCATCAACTTGCTTTCTAATTTCATCAATTCGATTGATTAATGTGAAGATTTCCTCGAGGACTTTCCCTTGTGTTTGGAGGAAAGAAATACCTGCTTGTATTGATTGTTCAATTCCATCGGTTGATCTAGCAGGGTTTTTCCAACCACCGCCATTTTCAAAAATCAATTTTACAATACTGCTATGTTCATAGCCTTTTAATTTGGGAAGTGTTTTCCCCGATTCAAGTAGTACAGGAGTCGCTCGCTGCCTAGGATTTAGGCTAGCATTTTCTACTATTTCATCGACTCTCGTATTCATTTATTTTGTTACGCTACTCTCTTTTTTATTCACTTCATTGAAAATAGACTTAACTTCAGTTGGCGAAATTGAGCGTAAGGTGTTCGTCGAACTTGTTTCAAGTGAAAATTTTACGATTAGTTCTTCATTCTCTCGATCAAGATACAGTATTTGAAGCAATTTGTTTTGAGCTGATTTGAGTAAATCTTTAACATTTCCAAAAGGAGAGGCTAATTCTGGCTGTAACTTTTTTATGGCTTCTAAAGATTTATCGAGTATCGGGAGTAAGTGTTTCTTTTTTTCTATAAAAGTTTGATTTGGAATACTTTGTGTGTTTTTCAGTATGCGATTTTCCTCTAGGAGGAGAGTGTGAATCGATTCACACAATTTCAAGTGGTCGCTTAGAGTCGCTTCAATATTCACAATTAAGGATTCTGGATTTTTTTCATATAAATATCAGAAAGTCTGGCCCATTGCAGATTTTCAATACGCCACTGTGACATGTCTCTAAGTAATTGAAGGTTAGCATTATCGTTATATGATTGATTGTCTGGCCATTCGCTCCAGTCGACAAGGATTTCAAAGGCCTCAATTGCTTTAGGGAACATTCCTAGTCTTTCAAAGCAAAGACCAATTTGGTATAAATTCTGGGCCTGCCAACTAGGTGTTTTATCAATGTAATAGAGAGATTGATAGATTTGTAATGCATTGAAATAATCGCCATCTTCGTAAAAATTATTCGCCAGTTGATTTCCTGTTTTTACTTTCCAATAGGTCCAAGCTTTTGGATCTCTCCCAGCTTCACTACTACTTTCTTTCAGTAAACTTAATACTTGTTGGACCGCTTCTTGAGGCTTGTCCATTTGTTTGTAAGTTATTGATGATAAGTAGTATGCTTCTGGTGTTAGGTCGTTTTCAGGGTAGGTCATTGGGAAGTCTTTAATCATTGCTATGACTTCTGGATATTGTCCTAATAAATATTTTGCATATGCAGAGCGATAAATAGCAGTTGCATATTTATCTCTTGCAAGTGGAAGCTTTAAAAGACGATCTAGAAGTCTATCGGCTTCTTCTAAGTTTTTCTTAGTAACGCTTAATTCAGGAGATTGAGTATTTTTCTCGTGAGGAATATTTGCCTCACTTCTTCCTAACTCTAGGTAGGTTTCAGCAATTTCAAACTGAGCTGTTAAAGAAAATGAGCGATAGCGTTTATACGAGTTCTTATCTGATTTTTTATCGCCCGGTAATGCAATCGCGGAGTTTATAACATCGTAGTACTTAGAGATAGAACGTTTGTATAAACCTAAAGCTTTATAAAGTCGTGCTAATTTAAGATAAACTCTTACTGAACTTGGACGAGATGGGTTGTCTTGACCATCTTCATTGAGAAATGATTCTTTGGGGAACTCTTCAATGTATTTTTCGTAATACGCGATAGCTTTTCCTTTTCGTCCATTTCTTTCCATTAATTTAGCTAAATCAATAATAACTTCCTTGTAGGCCTTTGGTAGTTTTTCTTTTAACTCTGATGTCAATATTGCTAGATAAAGGTTTTCTGAATAATCAACCTCTTTTTTTCGAGCTTCACGTTCTGCTTCTTCTCGCTTTTCTGCAATGTACTCAAGGTATCTTTCAAATCTTTCGCCCTGTAAATCATGTAGTTCTGATCGGACCTGACCGATGACATCACTACGAGTAATTGTTTTAAGTTGTGGATCTCCTTGGTGACCGCTATGCTCGTTTGAGTGTGCGGAATGACCTAATTGATTGTTGTGTCCATGATCATCAGCATGTTGCTTGTGGGCAGGCGCTTGATCATGTGTTGCATGGGAGTGTTCTGCATGATCATGATTACCGCCATGTTTTACTGGAGGGTTTTTTACGTGATGAGAAACGACGCTTTCAGCAGATTTTTTTCCTAGTTCGTCAATTAGTGCAAGTTGGTGGTCGATATCACTTGTATCGCTATTATGATTATCTTCTTCAACTGGTTGAAAACTCACGATTGGAAGAGCCTTCTTGTCATGTGAATCTTCTAATTCAATCAGACTTAGGTCTAATTCGAAATCGTCGTCACTCGCTAAAAGGACATTGTTTGAAACGAAGAGAATCCCTGTCGCAAGCAACAGGGATTTAATGAAGTTATTTTTAAAAAATTTCATAGAATTGTCTTATTTTTTCTCGTAATAAGCTCTGCCTGTTAAAATTGGAATGGCCGGCTTATTTGAGTTGGGAACTTCGAAGTTCAGGCTACTGTTTGACGACTCTCCTTTGGCGGGAATCGTATCATAAAAATTCAGGATTTCCATTGTTGGGCTTAAGGCATTTCTTGGATCTTCTTCAATATCACCTGTGCTGGTTTGAATAGTGATCCCACCTCCATCACTCGTAGAATCGGATGTTGTCTGATCATCCATTAAGGGAGGGAATCCTGAAATTCCAATTGCTAGGCCACCATTGTCTTTTATCGTCGATTGTGGAAAACGAGATTCTGGAATTAAATTTTTCCGATCAAAGCCTGGAATGTTTTTTCCAAAATGAAGTTCTATTGGGCGCATGAAATCGAGGTAACCTAAATAACCGTTGTTTTTGATGAGCTTAAGGTAATTGTAATCGTCGAAAGAATGTTTTCTATGCTGTTTACCGTGAGCACTTAAAAAAGAAGGTGCGAGTATTATACCTAAGCTTAATAAGGCAAAGTTGAAAAGTAATGAAATTGGGTTTTTGGATGTTGTTTGATACTTCATAGCTTAGTTATCGACTCCTTAATTGAAAACTTTAGTAAATCAAAGCAATTAATGTAAAAAAAGCAAACTGTAATGTGTGATTTTTGAAATTATTCATATATTATAGTACAGGGGATTAACATAGCATCTTTCATTCCATGAATAATTTTTTTATCAGAAGGGCATAGCGTTGCTAAAATACAGCTTAGCTTAGCGGTTTTGCTCGATTGATTGTCATTTTGATGAACGAAATAATAAGGACAAAGGCGTAAACGATTTGTTGTTGTTTCGATCGAACCATTTTCATCAAACATGGGGTGTTCTATCGACTTAGGTTTTTTGTATTCTTGGATAATGTAAAAGGAATTATTGGCAGGATTAATGGCTTTTTTTAGAGCCGTTGACCATTCCTCTTTTGAGACATCATTGCCTAACGTTACGCTACGTGATCCCCATGCCGTTTCATCAAACCCACTGATTTTCAAAATGAGATTTCGATCTTTTTTTGATGCCTCTGAAAGTTGTAACCAGCTGTTAATCGGATTTTTATCAACGTTTGGCGCATGAAGTATCGCAGTAGGGGGTAGATCTGTCTGTTCAATAATCCATGTTTTCGGAATGATCTGTTTAAGTATTTTTAAATACGACTTTGAGATGTTTTCTTTCCAAAAGCGTTCGAGTAAATGATGGTGGAAAAGGGCTAATCCTAATTTTTCCTCAAAATGCGGTTTGATTGGAGGAGTAATGCTCACATTTCCTTTTAGAAAAGTGGATTCAATCAAGTCTAAATTAGTTATATTTTTCCGATCAAATAGTTCCCAGAATCGATAGATCACATTAATTTGTTTTTCTTCACCCTTTATTCGACTGAATAAGAGACCATCATCATTTTTTATATCCTCAAAATTAATAACATAGACCTCTTTTCCCAATTGTTGAAGCTCTGCCGCAAGCCATTCCATTTCAGGGCGATAGGTCTGAGCTTCTTCGCTCACTAATATGGCAATGACTCCATTTTTTTCTTTTACATCTTTTGGCGTTATGGCTTGATAGAAATCAAGAATAACCGCCGTTGAATCTTCGGTGAGAGAATGATTCTTGTATATTTGATGGAGATATGCAGTTAGTCCTATTCCTCCTGGAATGGAGTCTAACTCTGTTAGAATCCATCCTTCGTCTGTGAGAATTAAATCTGGGCGAATAACAGGAGGAATTTGTCCTTTATTTTTCTTGTGGGAAGCGATTTGGATAAGTTCTTCACTTTTCCCTTTGTTCAAATAGTTCGCAACCCAGTCAGCTTGAATCTCTCCATTTCTTAAGATTTTCTTTTTATTTAAAGACTTGCGATATAGATTGTCTAAAGCGACATAGAAGGCAAGGCATGCGTCCCCAATTAATTGAAGTTCAATCGCTTGAGAGTTTGTAAGGGGGAGAGGGGAAGGCGATAATTTCCATGTTTTATCTTCAAACAAAGATTGTTTTGAGAAGACCGCTTTAATTTGTTGGTAATCAAGTGACATTGCTTGTGTTATTCCTCATCGGAGAAGGCATTGTTGCGTTTTGTTGGGCAACCTGCTCTTAACCAGGCATGTATGAACTTATCAATATCTCCATCCATGACGGCTTGCACATTAGATGTTTCAGATCCTGTTCTAAGGTCTTTAACCATTTGATAAGGTTGAAATACGTAGCTGCGAATTTGATTCCCCCAGCCAATTTCGCCTTTTTCACTGTAGAACTTTTCTTGAGCCACTCGTTTTTCATCTTCAAGTCGTTCATTGATACTCGACTTAAGCATTTTCATCGCCATGGCTCGATTCTTAATTTGAGACCGTTCATTTTGGCAGGAAATGACAATTCCTGTCGGAAAATGTGTGATTCGAACAGCTGAATCTGTTTTATTTACGTGTTGTCCACCTTTTCCACTAGAACGAAATGTATCTACACGAATGTCTTCGTCTTTGACTACGATATCAATGTCATCCTGAACTTCGGCAATAACGTCAACTGAGCAAAATGAAGTGTGGCGTTTTTTGTTTGAATCAAAAGGGCTGATTCGGACTAAGCGATGCACACCGCGTTCAGCTTTTGCGTAACCAAATGCATATTCCCCTGTTATCCTGATGGTTACACTGCTGACGCCGGTTTCTTCTCCTCCTTGAAATTCTAATATTTCTGATTTGAAACCTCTCCGCTCCGCCCATCGTGTATACGTTCTTAATAGCATGTCGGCCCAATCGCATGACTCTGTTCCTCCGGCTCCAGAATTAATACTAAGAATTGCCGGACAGTTATCTGTTTTTCCGCCTAAAAATGATTTGATTTCGAGATTATCTAGATCTTTGAGCATTTTTGAAACAGAAGTAATAATACTTTCTTCTTCTTCAATGTTTTCATCATCATCATCATCGAGTATTTCGATAATACACTGAACATCTTCAATCTCTTTATGGAATTCGATTAAAGGATTTGTAACTTGTTTTAATAGATTGCTTTCTGAAATTACTTTTTGTGCTTCTTTTTGACTATTCCAAAAGGCACCATCGGCCATTTTTATTTCTAGTGCGTCGATTTCAATTTTTTTATTATCGACATCAAAGGTACCTCCATAGATATCCCGCTCTTTTGGTGATATCTTGAAGTTGTGATCGTATTTCTTGTGTAATCATATTTGAAAATTTGCTCCGTCGGAAGGTTCATTTAGGCCGCATTCTCTCTTAATTCCACCAAATCGAGTATCTTGTGCGTCCATTCCTGGTAAAAGTTTCGATGTGCTATGCCAATCTCCAATTGAAACATAGCCGTCGTCCCAAAGGGGATGGTAGGCGAGTTCGTGTTTTTGTATATATTCCCAAATGTTTTTATCTGTCCAATTCAAGATAGGATAAACTCTAGCTGTGCCATCAATGAATTCAATGAAGCCTCTGTTCTGCCTGGAATCTGACTGTGACCGCCTTAAGCCAACTAGTCTTGCGTCGGCTTTGATTTCCTCCATGGCCCGTTTCATTGGTTCCTCCTTGTTGATATACAAGTACTTATTAAGGTGCTCTAAGTCACCCTCCCATAGTTTCCCGTAAAGAGCTTCTTGTCTAGCAGGGGTTATCGGAGAGCTGTAAACTTTTAGGTTTAAATCCAATCGTTTTGTTAATTGTTCTGCAAAACGATACGTTTCTGGAAAAAGATAGCCTGTATCGATAAAAATGACGGGAATGTCCGGTTTTACTGATGTCACGAGGTGTAACATAACTGCACTTTGTGCGCCAAAACTCGTTGTCAGTACTATATAAGAGTATTGATCAATTGCCCATTTAACTCGATCAGCGGGTGACATCACTTCGAGTTCTTGGCTTAATTTAACTTGTTCTTCTTTATTGAGTGTTTTCATGAATCACAAAAATGATTGGACTGTCTTTTATGTTTATTCTATCTGATCTGTAAAGTTTATATAGCGGATTACTAGTCTAGAAGCGTGTAATTTTGGTGTAGAGAAGTATGAAATCGCAATGCAGTACAGTCTGTGTGCAACGGTGGGAACAAATAAACGAAGTTCCAGCTAAATTGATTTCGTTCTTTTGTATGAATAGGGCGATCAATTATGTGAATAAGGAAAAAATGAAATAAAGAAGATCGGAAGTAACGATTCCTTGATTCCTAATTTCCTTATTTAACATAAATTCAGTGTTATTTTACCCTGTGGGGCACATGAATTGTTTATTTAAACATACTTTGATGAAATTTGAACGCATCGGACACTCGTTGTATTGAATTTAACTAAATTTCAAGGTCTATTATTGGGATAAACTAAAGGTTTCTTAGCAAAACATCTTGTTTTTCAGAAACTTTAATGAAAATGTTAAAGTTTTTGTTTTTCATAAGTTGCTCATTATTAATCTTTTTCAATCCCACTAGGCCTTTATTGAAAAAAAAGTTAAAAAAAAGCTAAAGTTATCATTCAACTCGTCGAATATTAAAGGTGTTGGAACAAGGAGGTTTCAACAAGGGAGTCAGAAACCCTTTAAAAAATTGACTGCGACAAGGAAGTCGCAAACAACGTCAAGGATGACACTATGAGTATTATATTAAATTCAAATGCAGTTGCTAGCCAAGCTAGTTTTAACTTAAATAAAGCAACTACCCAGTTAGAGACAGCGATCAAAAGATTGTCTTCAGGTAAAAGAATCTCAAGCCCATCAGATGATGCAGGCGGATTAGCAGTAGCTTACAAAATTCAGAGTGTATTAACTCGATCTGAAGCTGCTCAAAACAATATCAAAAATGGAATTTCATTCCTCCAAGTTCAAGACGGTGCACTACAAGTTGTCGGTGATGTTTTAGACAGAATGGGAGAACTTAAGGCGTTCTGGGGAGACATTTCAAAGAATGCTTCAGACCGCGAAACTTATAATTTTGAGTTTCAAGAGCTTCAAAAACAACTTCAAGTTATGACGCAACAGACGTTTAATGGAGTTAGCTTGTTCAGCACTTTAGAGCCAGACACTCACTCTTTCAAAATTCTTACTACAGAGGACGGAAAAACAGGTGCAGTTAGCATGAACCGAGTTGGTTTGTTTGAAAACCTTAATTCTGAAACAATGTATGACGGTGGCGTTTCTTCAAATAACGCGGCTTCTTTATCATCTCAGCGTATAGAAGCAGTTAAATCATTTACGCCAAACACTGAGATTACTAAAGGGGATTACATGCTTCAAGGTGGTCTTTACTATGTTGCCACTAGCACTATCTCAGCTGATACTTATACTAATTTAGAATCAGCGATTGGTTCAGGTGTAGTTAAGGAAGTTGGACAGGAGCATCCTAATGCAAAATACTGGATGAGTGGTGCAAATTACACAGCTGGTGATGTTCTTTTTGATTCAAGTGATTCCAAGTATTATGTTGCAACGGCAACAGGAGTATCAAGCACTGCTACTGCAGCTTTGGCATCAAATGTTTCATCATTAAATATGAACAGTCGTTATGCTACTGGAACAGAGCGTCCAGTAGAGCATAAAGCCACAGATTATAATACGAGCACTGCATTAGCGGTGGGTGATGTGGTTGCTCATAATGGCAAATTGCTAGTAGCTACAACTGCGGTTGCCGCAGATGCCAAAACATCGCCACTACAATTGTCTAAATCTGCTGCATCAGCAACGGTTTCTGGAAATGTGGCATATATGAATTTAAATGTTGCGTTAACTTCTGCAGAAAAAACATTATTATTTGGAACAACTACCCCAACTGCTGGCACAACAACAACTTCTGCTGCTAATACTCAAGTTAATACTACAACTATCGCTACTGATTCAGCAGCGGCTGGTGAGATATTTACCGCTACTATTAATGGGACAGCAGTAACTTATACAACTACGGGAGCTGCAGAGAGTGTTACTACGATAGCAGCGGGCTTAGTTGCTGCGGTTAATGCAAATGCCACTACTTCAGCTAGTGTGACTGCTGCCAATGCTGCTGGTGTTATGACAATTACTTCTGATTCTGCGGGTAATGGTTTTACATTGGCTGTATCGGAAACGTCTGCTACAACTACAATGGCCGACGTTGCTACGACAGCTAATACTGCGGGCATTGCTTATATTAACGGTGGAACACCAAGTGGTTACAATGGTAAGTTCGCGTCAGGGGGTATAACTTATCAGAGCGACACTCAAATAAGTTATACGGTTCCTACTGGAACGGCAAGTTCTGCTAAAGGTGGTATGAGCTTAACTATTTTAGATACAAGTTTTACTGAGCTGTCAAATTATACGGTTGGTAAGGACTTGTTAGCTGACACATGGGATCTTAATGATTTCGAGCAATCAGACTTTGTTAATTTCACTCAATCATTAGCTAATATGAGAGCTAAGAATGGTGGTCAAGGTTCACGTCTTATGTTCAGTCAAGATTTGCTGTCTATTAACAGGATGAATCTTGAAGCTGCTAATGGAAGAATCATTGATGCAGACATGGCTCTTGAATCAACGCGATTCGCTAGATTCAATGTTCTAGCTCAAGCAGGTGCAGCGATGGTTGCCCAAGCAAATTCACTTTCACAATTAGCACTAACTCTCTTAGGATAAGAGGTTAGTCGCTAGGTAGAAAGTTGAGTTTTAGAAATATATAAAGTTAATATATTTAAAATTTAAATAAACAATTAAGGTTTTTGGTACACCTTCAAGTATTGAACCGCAACAAGGACGTTGCAAATAAGTCAAGGACGGCGATATGAAGAAATTAATTAATAATGCGATTGATATGGGTGAAAACTCACTATCAATGAGAATTCTTGAAAGAGAGGATTCCGGAGTTCAAGTCAGCGAGCTTTCACTCAATCACGAAATGGTTATGAGTAACCGAGCAGCATATTTACCCTCAGTGGTAGCTTGCTTGAATCAAAGGCAAGAGCGCTTTGATCTAATTAAACAAGCATCTAGTTTACTTGTTAATAGAGTTAACGCTTATAAGCAAAATTAAGCAATAAGATGGAAGTTAGCGGAAATAGATTTCAAGCATGGTCCCTAGGTGTTGCTCAAGGTTATGAATCCATGCAGCGAGCTAGGACTTCAGCTAATCACGTTTTATCTAAGATTCGTGAAGACTTAGCAAATAAAGGTCAAATATTTAGAGAGGTTGGAGAGAAGATACAGCAAGGACAAGTTGCTTTACTAAAAAGCCCTGTAGGCTCAGGTTTAAACAACACATCAGTATCAAGCGTTTTAGCTTCAGTTAAAGACATGACAAATGCAGTCAAAAGAGAAATCAAAGACAATCCGGAGTTAGCGAAAGCGACCCAAGCATTTAATATAAGTGATATTAGTAATATCACAGTAGCCTACGCTTAAAAGATAAAGCGAGAAACTAAAACAATTTAAGAGGAATATTTAACAGCAATAAAAGTTATAGAAATAAAAACTATTATTAATTGTTAAATAAAAATTTAATTAAATAAACAAATCAAGCAGCAAGGATGTTGCTAATAAATCAAGGAAGATAAAATCATGCCATTAACAATCAGTTCAAATTCAGCAGCAACGTCTGCTTCATTCAATCTAAGTAAAGCTAACGATAATTTGCGGAAATCTTTAACTCGACTATCTAGCGGTCAGCGTATCGTTTCTCCATCTGATGATGCCGGGGGACTAGCTGTCGGTATGAAACTAGCCAGTGTTCTTAAGCGCTCAGAGGCTGCAAAGAATAATTTGTCAAACGGCATATCCTTTTTACAGGTTCAAGATGGTGCACTTAAAGTAGTGGGTTCTGTTATTGATAGAATGTCAGAGCTGAAAGCGATGTATAATGATATTTCGAAGAACGCTTCCGATAGGGAGAATTACAATAAGGAGTTCAGCGAGCTTCAAAAGCAACTTGTTGTAACCGGAATGGAGACTTTTAATGGGGTAAGCTTGTTTACTACCGAAGAATCGATTCCTCCTGGCTTTCAGGTTTCAACAACTGAGAATGGCAGTCAGGCGGGTGTTGTTTCTTTGAATCGTATAGGGTTGTTTAATGATTTAACTGCAAATCGGATGTTTGATGGCGGACTCGAGGGGACGCAGGCAGTTTCTTTATCTAGTCAGAGATCGGATTCTGCTATTACTTTTGCACCAACTACTGAGTTGAATAGAGGTAATTATGTTAGTGACGGAAGTAGCTACTATATTACTAATTCGAATGTAACAGCGGGAACATATCAGGATATTGAATCGGCTGTTGGTGGGGGTAGCTTAACTAAGCTTGGTTCTAGTCATCCTGAGGCTCGATATTTTCAGTCAGGCGGCACCCAAGATGTTTATGCTGCAGGTGATGTTGTTTACGATGGGTCTAATAAAAAATATTATGTTGCGACAGCAACCGTGACGCCTACAGAGTCAAGTGCTTCTCAGAATTCTAGTTTCACTGAGTTGGCTTTGAAAAACGCATACGCTGGTGGGACACAAGCACCTACCTTGAATAAGGCAGAGAATTTTAGTAGCACGAAATCTTATTCGGAAGGAGATGTCGCTTCATATAATAATAAGTTGTATGTGGCAAATAGCACTCTGACTGCTGGAACCCAAGCTGTGCCTGTTACGACAAAGACTATTCAGTCTATTACTGTATCGGGAACAACCGCTACGGTAAGTAGCACTGCTCATGGGCTTGGGGCATCAGCGCCGGTAGCCCAGGAGGACACTCTTACTCTTACTGGTAATTCCGCAGCAGCTGGTGAGACATTTACGGCTACTATTAATGGGGCAGCCATCACTTATACTACTGCTGGCACCGCTGAGACCGTTACAACGATAGCGGCAGGATTAGTCTCTGCGATTAATGCTTCTTCTCAAAGTGGGAATGTGACTGCTACAAATGCTGCAGGTGTAATTACTCTTACTTCAGATATTGCTGGGACGGCCGTAACAACTACGACCGCTGAGACCGGAGCAACAACAACTCTTGCTAGTGCAACCACGACTGCTAACGTTGCAGGTTCAAATGTTTCGATTGGAGGAAGTGAGTCGTCTGCACTTAACGGGAATGTCACATATACATATGTTGATGCGAATACGTATACGTATCAGGTTGCATCTGGAAATGAAGGTTTGATCTCTCAGGGAATGATGACTGGTAGCACTCAGACCAACACCGGTTTTACAGAGTTATCTACATATGCTGTAGGGAAAGAGCTAACTGATGGGAGTTATGATCTTAGCGATTTTGATACAACTGATTTTATTGGCTTTATTCAGACATTGGCTAATACAAGAGCTCAAAATGGTGCTGAGCACTCACGGTTGAATTTCAGTGGAGATATGCTGGATCAAAATATGCAGAACCTTGAAGCGGCACGTGGTCGTATTATGGATGCTGACATGGCACAAGAATCAACTCGATTCGCTAAATATAACGTAATGACTCAAGCAGCAGCATCTATGGTAGCTCAAGCCAATTCGTTATCAGGGTTAGTGTTACAGCTTCTTCAATAGTTCATATTTAAAATAATAAATTTAACAATAAATCATCGAAACAGGAGGTTATAAGATGTCACTAGTAATAAATACAGCAAGCAGGAGTGCTATTCAGAAAATTGATTTTTCTGATGCCAAGGAGCGGTTGGTTCAATCAAAGAGAACTGAGGGGTTGTCTGAGAACTTGGAAATAGGCTCTAAGGGGCGTATGATGGAGCAGATTCATAGTAACCGCGAGGCGGCTGAAAGTAGTGTTTTAGGTAATGATCTCGCGAAGCAGAGTCTATTGTTGGCCAAGAAGAATATCTTGGGGAATCCGGATGCGGCGCAAATCATACAGGCACAGTCGGTAAATAATTTTAATGTGTCGTTGTTGTCTTAGTCTTAAGAAACTTGATTCGTAAAAAAAAAAGGAGCGTTTTTGATGTCAATGTATATAAATAGTAGAAACAGTGCACCGAGTGTCGGTTATGGTTTTTTCATAAATCATTCATCAGGCGCATCCGATAAACGTAACGAAGCAGATTTCGGTGGCCGTCAAGATGATCTGCCTAAAGGGGTGTTTTACTCAGGCCATTTGGATCAAGCGACCATTTCCAAGAAAGAGTTATTAGATAATGCGCAGGCCCGTAAATTATTGGACGCAGCAGAGGGTAGTATTAAGTCTATGCCTAGGGTTTTCAACTCGGTCCAGTCGAAGCATATTAATAATTCACATTTAACGACGATTTTGTAAGAAGGAGACCGAAAATGAAAGATGTAGATATAGTAGAGATGACAAATGGGCAAATTCTAAACTTTAGGAATTACCACAAAATAGGGGATGATGCATTGGTCTATACATTCTCTGACATTAGCGAAGCAATTGTTTCAATGCTTCGGAGAAAAACTAAAAATTAATATTAAAATTTAAAAAGGTAAACATTATGAATGGAATGATAAGTTTAGATAAGATGGGCGTCGATATTCACGAGAAGATTGAATTAGCGTCCGAAGTTTCAAGCAACCTGCTTGAGGGGAATGCATTTCTGAAAATGCAGGATGCTTCGCTGAATGTGTTGCTGCGGAATTTTGATCGCATGCTTGTTTTGAACAGTAAGGTGAATACGCCAGGTGCTTCGGTGCCGGAACGGGAATATCTCCAGTTGGAGTATGATGTTTTGCGGAAACACTTTGTGTCAGTCGAAGACCAAGAATATAAAGGTACTCGACTATTCGGCGATGGGAAATCTGATTTGATTAGGCTTTATAGTTACGAGTTTGGGAATTGGCTAACCGTTGATGTCTCGCAGCCTGACTTGAATGATCCATCAATCGCACTGATACGGAATTATGGGATCTATTCTTCTAAAGAGTCCGTATTGGTTGATAAGTCCATTCTGATGCAAGCTATGAAGAAAATATTGAACTACCGTTTGATCAATAATGCTCAAGAAAAGAGGATCGGTAATTCATTGAATTGTATTAGAGATGAAATCGGCCGGTTAACGAGAGTCGACGCAGAATCTAATAGCAAAATCATTCAGTTTAGCGACGTAGAGGTGAACCGTATGATTGATACCGCAGAATTGATGGTGGATAAGTTCGCTGCTCCCCAACGACCATTGGAATTGGCAGTAATGTAACTGGATGGATTTAAAGAAAACTGAAAATAAATAATTTTTAAAGTAAATATAATAATTAAATAATTTAACAAATAGGAAATACAATGATAAGCGTAAATACAAATTCAGCAGCCACAACGGCTTCTTTTAATCTTTCAAATAGCAATGCTATGTTGAGGAAGAGCTTGGGTAGATTATCTAGCGGTAATAGAATTGCGAGCCCTGCTGATGATGCAGGTGGGTTGGCTGTTTCAATGAAGCTTACTGCTGCTTTGAATAGAACGGATGCAGTTTCTCGTAATGTTGATAACGCAGTTTCACTTTTACAGACTCAGGATGGAGCGTTGAAGACAGCGGCTTCTATTGCGGATCGTATGTCAGAGTTAAGGACTATGGCGGCAGATGTTACTAAGAATTCGAGTGATATCAGTAACTATGACACTGAGTTCCAGCAGTTGAAGTCTCAGTTGGGTAATTTATCTAGTGAGCAGTTTAATGGAGTGTCCTTGTTCACTGCAGCGGCAGCAGCAACGACTCTAACTGTCTACACGAGTGAGAAGGGTGCTGGTGCGTCTACTGTGAAAGTTGATGTTTCGCAGTCAGCTTTTAAGACGGCCTTTACTACAACTGGGGGTGCTGATTTGACTGGAAGCGTTACTGCGAGTCTTCTGACTGCAACTACGGTCGCTGATTTAACGACAGTAATTGAAAATGTCGCTACATTAAGAGCTGCCAATGGTGCGCAGATGAATCGCTTACAATTTTCTAGTGATCAGCTTTCTGCGAATAAGACAAATCTTGAAGCGGCAAACAGTCGAATTAAGGACACTGATATCGCTGCTGAATCTACGGCGTATGCGAAGTATAATATCCTTGTTCAATCAGGAGCGTCGATGTTGGCCCAGGCTAACTCTCTTTCGAATGTAGCTTTAACTTTATTACAATAATAAAAAAACCAAAAACTAATAACTAATAGTACGACAAGGACGTCGTAACAAAATAACAAATCACGGAGGTATAATATAATGATAAGTGTAAATACAAAC
>CAWUTK010000222.1:0-8349 GCA_963924785.1 uncultured Opitutales bacterium | reverse complement strand
CCGATAGTGGGGATGCGTTTTATCATAATACTAACTTAGTTACTATAGGGGCATCAACTGTTGGAGGCCATCTTTCTGTGACGTCTGATTTAAATATCAACCAAACAGGCGCAGTAACGGCTGGATCTTTATCGTATAGTGCAGACAAGAATGTATCGATTAATGGTTCGCTTACGACAACGAGTGGCGATGTGTTTATTCAAAATAGCGCATTGGTAGCCGGCGAACACCATGGGGTGACTGTTGATGCGACGATTACTTCATACGGGAACATCAATATTGATGGAATAGGTGACGCACTTTTTGATAGCAGTTCTGGAGTCTCGATTGGTTATAATGGTGGAACAGGAGTTATACATACTGATTATGGTTTCATAAGCATATCGGGATCAGGTGCGACTGGTTCGAATAATTATAATGATGGCATTCGAATTAATGGTGGAAGTTCTATTACTACTATGGATGGTGTGATCAGTCTGACTGGTTTTGGAGGCGGCGATGGTACAGGAATGTATAATTACGGTATCAATAATAATGGAGCTATTACTGGAGGCGGCTCAGGATATACTGCTAGTATTAATCTTATCGGGCACGGAGGTAGTGGATCTTCTGCAAATGATGGCGTCTATTTAATGTATATGGCTGGAGGTGTTACTGGAGCTGGAGGAAATACTTTTATTGAAGGACACGCGACGAGTGCTTCATCATATGGCATAAATCTTGGCGGAAATGTTACCGCAGTTGATTTTGGCGTAATCGATTTCCTCGCTTTCGATAATGGCGTTGATAGCTCCATTCTTTTTAATAGCAGCTTGACGGTATCATCGGTTGACGGAGATATAAACTTTTTCTCAGGTACTCCTTTGCTTGATGATTATGGGAACCCTGTGACAGCGAGTATGAATATCACAACTACAAGAGGTTTTATTAATGATTTAACTTTAGCGGATTTTGGTGCAGTTGCTGGTGATCCAGGAGCTGGCGGCGGCGGCGGTGGAGAAGATCCTTTGTTCGAAGATCCATTTTTTGATCCGAATGCACCCCTTCCAGGTGAAACCTATGTAGACCCAGTAACAGGTGAAATTTTTATCGATGATGGAAGTGGCGGAACAATTGATTTTACAGATGTAACAACGCAACTTGATCCGACCTTAGCTGGCGGAGATACCTTTACTAGTGAACCATTAGCGCCAGCTCCAACTGGAGATTTTGATGGAGAACCAGCCCCTATTGGAGACGCACCATTAGGTGATGAAGGTGGTTTAGCACCAGAAGGAGATGCTCCGCTAGGAGATGATGACGGTTTAGCACCAGAAGGGGACGCGCCACTAGGCGATGACGGTCCAGTAGGAGCAGATGGAGAACCAGCACCGATTGACGGTGAAGCACCAGCAGGAGATGATGGCGGCTTAGCACCAGAAGGTGATGGCCCAGTCGATGGAGAACCTGGAGAAGGTGGACCGGAAGGAGAAGGAACTTTAGATGGTGAAGGCCCAGACGGAGAGCCAGGAGCAGAAGGTGAAGAAGGTGGACCAGCAGATGGTGAGCCTGGTGCTGACGGTGAAGGTCCAGAAGGTGATGGCGAAGGTGATGGCGAAGGCGGACCAGGAGATGGCGAACCGAAAGACGGTGAAGGAGACGGAGAACCTGGCGAAGGCGATGAGCCAGCTGCTGCTGATGAAGAAGGCGGAGAAGGTGAGAATTCTGAAGGTGAAGAAGGTGGCGATGTAGAAGGCGGCCCAGCTGAACAACGAGATGGAACGGATACATCGAATGATGATGCGGTCGTTGCTCCAGGTGAAACAGTTTCTATGAATCCGGATGCAGGCCCTCCACCACAATCATTGGGTAGTTCAACGACACCAGCGGTTCGTCAAGGTTTAGGTAATAATATGAGTGTGACGCCAACAGTGGATAATGGTCCACCACCAGCGCCACCATTACCACCAAATTTACCAACAGTGGCACCTGGACAAACATTGAATCTTGGAGGAGGAAACTTTGCTCCTCCACCACCACAGATTCAGTTCAAACTTGATACTGGCTTGTCGGCTGGAGCAAGAGGTGGCATGGCAGCAGCAGCTGGAATTTAACAGTTAGGCTGTTAGGTAATAGGCTTTAGACTATTAGGAAAGGGCGAGAGGTGGTAAACTTCTCGCCTTTTTTGTTTTTATTCATTTCGTAAATTTAAATACCTGAGAGATGTATTTGACAATATGTATCGTGTGTGTGATATGTATCATTTGTGATAATTAGTTTTAAATGTAAAAAGACGGAGTCGATTTTTAACGGGGATCAGGTGGTGTCTTCGTTTCTACCGGTTAAATTACAAGAGCAAGCTTTTGAGGTTTTATTTTATTTAGACGCTGCAAAAATAATTCAAGACTTCTGGTTGTTGCCAAGTTTGAAATTGAAAAGAGTTCAAGGGACGAAAAAGTCAAAGAATATCTATGAGGTTAGAATTAATAATCGTTACAGAATATATTTTGATTGGGTTGAGCCCAATGCCGTTAATGTCTATATAGGAGATCACTTATGATAAAAAAGAAATTGAAATTACCGCATCCCGGTCGTTATGTTCGTAGGGCTATTCAAGATAGGGGGATCAGTGTTTATAAAGTGGCTAAGTTATGTGGGATACATCAGTCTACTTTAAACATGGTGGTAAATGAGAAACGAGGGATATCGATGGACGTTGCTCTACGCCTAGCCAAATTATTTGGCGTAAGACCGCAATTGTTTATGGATTTGCAAGTTTCCTATGATTTGAGGATTCGTGAGCAAGAAATATCTAAAGATGATTCTTATAATGGAATCCAAAACTTAGAGTTGGTAGAGAGTCAAGGGAGCGTTTAAAAATGATTCGTTGCTTGATCTTGATTTGAATAAGGAAATTAGGAATTATAATTCCACTAGCTCATAATACATAATTTAGATTAATTGAATAAACTTTATTGAATTCTGGGGTGCTGGTAAGACTTTTTCTAATCGGTCTTTCGAAAATCCATCTTCTTACTACTTCTCCGTGTTTCCTCTGTGGTTAAAAGCTAAAGCATCCGTCATTCAAGAAGCGGGCGAAAGGTGAACAATGCATTTTCCTTAATAGTCTATAGCCTAAAGTCTAATTCCCTAATTTCTTATTCCGTAAACGGTTCTCTTAAATATGTAAAGGGTGAGCTTTTGTGGTAAAAAAATGAGAGTGAGTTTGGCGATGTATGAAGGGATGGTTGTTAGGGAGAAAAACTTTTTATTGAAGAGCCATGAGGAATGAATTCTTAAAACATTTAAGAGTGTTTTTCTAACATCATTCTTTGATTGGTTTCTGGAAATTCGGTAGGAAAGATAATTGAGTTCTAGGTTTTGTGCTGGATACTTATTAAGTATTCGAAACCAGAGATCGACATCTCCTTCGCGATGATAGGATTCACTGTATCCTTTGAGTTCTTTAATGATCTCCATTTTTATTAGAGTGCTACTATGGGCAAAGGGGCAAAAGTCTAGGGACGTTTTTAAAAGTTTATCATAAGTTAAAGGGAATGTTCTTTTTCCAACTATGTCACCTTGTTCATTGATTATATTGATATTGGAACCAATCATTGCTAGTTGTGGATTTGCGGTAAGGAAGTTTAGCTGATCTTTAAAACGATCAGGGTGACTAATGTCATCGCTGTCATGGGGAGCATAGTATTCACCTTTGGCTTGTTTGATTCCGATGTTGCCGGCTTTGAAAGCACCGCCGTTTTGTGAAAGGTGAATACAGCTTATTCGATTGTCTGTTTTCGCGTAGTCCTCTATTATTTTAGCGGTGTTGTCAGTGGAGGCATCATTAACAATGATGAGTTCCAAATGGGGATAACTTTGTTTAATGATACTGTCTATGCTGTCTGCGATGAAATTCGATCGATTGTAGACGGGCATGACGACTGAAATGAGAGGATTCATTTACTGGCGGCCTCTAGTTTTTGTTTGGCGAATAGGTTCTTTGGTTCAACGTCGAGAGCCTTTTGAAAGTGAGTTATGCTTTTTGTTTTTTGACCTTGGCTGAGCAGGAGCATGCCCATATTGATGTTTGCATTTACAAACAATGGATCCAGTTCTAAAGCGATAGAAATATGTTCTTTTGCCAACGATTGTTTATTTAATCTTCTGTAGATGGAACTGATATTGTTATGGCAAAATTTGTGATAGGGTTGGTTTTTTAGTACAATTTGATAGTGCTTGAGAGCTTCTTTAAAGTTATGTTTTACATTGTAGGCATTAGCTAAATTACTGTGTGCTTCAAAGTTGGATGGCTTAAGTTTAATGGCGATTTTATAACTTCTGATTGCCCGATCAATGTCGTTAGTTTTTAGAAAGCTATTACCTAAGTTGTAATAGGCACTCCCGTGTTGAGGATCAAGGTTGATGGCTTTTCTGAAAAGAGGTATGGCGATATCATGTTTTTCTCTTTGTGCATAAGTCAGACCTAGATTGTTGAGGGGTCGTGATTTGTTGGGCGATTTTTGAACGTTATCTTGCCAGAAAAGGAGATCGTCGCTCCAGATGTGATTTCTTTGATAGGTCCAAGTTGAGAAAATTAATGCGAGTATGCCTGTTGTTAAAATGATGGTTTTTTTGTTTTTTATAAATTGGAAAATGATCACAGGCAGTAACATTGAAGGGAGGTAGGTTCGATACTCGCATATGAGTTCAAATCGAACGTAGAGGGACTCGATGACTAAGTTTGCACAATACCATATAAGGCAATAAGCAATGAGTTTATTTCTTTTTAAAGCATATGATATTAATCCAATGATCCCGATGAAACCGATTAGGCTAAGCAATGTAGTGATGGGTTTAAATAGAGACTCTGAAAGCTGTAAGTCGTAGTCAAAAACTCTTTGCGATGGGTGAGGGAAGAATATTAAGGAAATGTAATGGGCGTTAACACGCAGTTCGGTTAGCCACTTGTTTAAAGGGGGATCCTTAAAATAAGCTAAGTCGGAAAGGTCAACGAATGCTAGCAGGCAGATTGCAGGGATGATTGCTAATGCTAACCAAATCGATTTTTTCTTAAGCCAGGTAAAGTCAGCTTTTTGGAAAAACATCCATTCATGTAAAATGATAAAGAAGGGTAGTGTAGCGGTGTTTTGTTTGCTGAAAAAGCCACAGAGAGCAAAAGTAAAAGAGAGTATGTATAGTAGAATGCATTTTCGTGTTAGAAGGTTTGATTGATTATATCTTAATCGTCCTGTGCTGTAACATAGCAATGAGCTGATAAAGAATAACGCTCCCAAGCTATTCATTCGTTGTGAGAGATAGGAGACTGATTGTGTATGCAGTGGGTGGCAGAGCCAAAGTAGAGAGGCGCAGGTGGGAATAAGTAAAATATGATGCTTATCAATTGTCTTAGGCCAGTGTTTGTTTGCAATATGAAGAAATTGCTTGATAAACAAAAAAAGTAAAAAAGCGTTAATGATGTGAATCAATATATTTGTTACATGAAATCCAAATGGGTCTAACCCGCTGAAATAGTGATTGATCGCAAAGGATAGCATTGAGATCGCACGGTTCGAAGAGGGTCCCTCAAGAACACGTCCAATTTGATCTAATGAAAGTGTATGGAGGTGGATATAGGTGTTTTCTTTAATATAATAATGATCATCAAAGATGAACGGTGCATGGAGGGTTTGCCAATAGAGACCAAAGGCTAAACATGTAAAAACAAGCAGAATGATGATGTGCTTACTAGCGTGGGATTTCATTTGCTTTGCAGATTAGCCCTCGGATTTTTAAATTCAAGTTTGAATTTGGAAATTAAATCTTCTTTTTGTTTGTATTCAGTGACTTAGGCTTTTTTGATCTAATACTACTCTTTTTGTTGAAATGGGAAATGGTCTCTCGCAAAGGCGCAGAGGATTGGGCACAATGGGTTGATTTTAATCTATAATCTAGATGGTGCATATGAAAATAGTGAAATTATTATTCATTATTTTCCGACTTCTTATTAAAATTAACATAAAGCAACTAGTCCTCCTTTTTCTCCGTGGTTCAAGTTCAATGCATCCGTCGCTCTAATATCCAAACAATCTCTCTCCGCGCCTTTGCCTTTCTAGTGTAGCGGACGAGAGGAATTAATACTCCTTGATTTAATTTAAGTTGAAATTCGGAGTATTTGGCATACTTTACTAGGTATGAGTGATGAGTACCTAGATGTGGTTGATGCGGAAGATGAAGTAATTGGTCTGGAGCGACGTTCTCGGATACATAAGCTTAAGAAGCGACATCGTGCGGTTCATATCTTTATTTTCAATGCAAAGAAGGAAATGTTTTTGCAGAAGCGCAGTGCAATTAAGGATACGTCGCCGAATTTGTGGAATAGTTCAGTTTCAGGACATGTTGATACGGGTGAGGAGTACGAAGTTGCCGCGATTCGTGAAATCAAGGAAGAGGTAGGGATTCAGGAAGAATTAGAATTGAAACCATTGTTGAAAATTCACGCTAGAACCGAAACGGAACATGAATTTGTTTGGCTTTACCGCTGTGATTATGATGGAGAAATGGTCTTGGACGAGGAAGAGGTTGCTGAAGGAAAATGGTTAATGGTTGAAGATATCGATGATTGGATTCGGAAAACGCCAGAGCAGTTCAGCCGTCCATTTCGCTTTATTTGGAGTCAGTTAAGACTTAAAGGAAAAATCTAGAGGTAAAAAGTAATATTTTTCTTGAGAGTAGCACAGACAATCCTGTCTGTGTCGAATGACCTTATCAGTCCCAGATTTAATTTACTAAAGTTGATCTAGGGATAAACTCAGATTCGCCATGCTTTAATTCGGCGAATATGGGAATGCCGAGTTCTTCCAGACTTTCTTGATTAGAATGCCGGGTTCCTTCATCAAGCGGTGTAACTTCGTTTAAAAATAAACTGGCCTCTAGGTTTTTGGATTTTGCATAGGCATATAGGAGACGACTTTGATTAACGGTGCCGAGTCGATTATCGACAACGAGTAAAGTATGGTCAACGTTTAGTGAAATAGCCAAGTCGGACCAATCTTTGCCGGTTTTACAAAGGGGAACAGCGATTCCGCCAGCACCTTCGATTATTCGCCAGTCAGTAGAGGGGAGTTGGTTTATTTCTTTAATGACCTGATCGAATGTGAAAGGACGGTTTTCCCGTTTGGCCGCAATCAGAGGTGCTTGGGGTTCTTTAAATGAAAATAGAGTATTACCAGTAACTCGGTCAGATGGGTTTGCTTCCAGGATGCTTTTTATATCGCCTGTGTTTATATCAGTGTAACCGCATTCGATGGGTTTTATGACTTGGATGCTTCCGTCATGGTTTGAAAGTAAATTGTTTACGAGCGCGGAAACAATTTTTGTTTTTCCAATGCCAGTGTCGTTTCCTGTGACGAGTATGGTTTTCATGAATTCTCGATGATTAACTCTTGGATGTTTGCTAGGAAAATATAGGCGAGGAAGGCCCCTTGTTCTTTCTTTTCCATGGGTAGGCTGTTTAAATCCCCTGTTTCGAGTTCTTCGTCAGATACTTTGCTGAGAAGTCGATTTCTTATATCGAGTCGTATTGCCGTGCAGGATCGGAGGACTTCATCAAATTTATTGTTGTCGATAATTATTTCTCCTTCATCGAATGAATCTTGTCGAATGATCTTGAGCAGGATTTTATAATCGTCTTGCATGTCTGTGATGAGATCTGACTTCCAACTGTCTACATACTCCTCCTCTTCATTTCTTAGATCAACTTTCTGAGGGAGCTTATTATAAGCACTACTGATCAGCGTCTCAACAATTTCTTTCATCGACTTTAGAAATGTCGAATCGGCTTTGATTTGTATACTACTCATTTTGTTCGATGATTGCGTTCAGATGCCATTGCTGGAGCGTGTATAGGTAGCTTTCTGCTAGTTCTTTATGGCCAGTCCAAACAGTGGATTTCCCCAGTTGATGGACTTCAAGCATGTGTTTATTCGCTTTGGTCTTTGAAAAGCCTAACACTTTTTGGAAAATTAAAACGACATAGGACATCAGATTAACAGGGTCATTGAGGACGATTACACTATAAGGTTTGGCCGTTGATGTTTTTGGAGAACTTTTCGTCTCCGGTAAATCTATAGCACTGTTTTGAAATGGTGGCACGTGTGTTGTTTGGTTTTCGAAAATTAAGTTTGAAGGTTTTAGTAAAGAAGTGCATAAAGGACGGGTCAGAAAAAGTCAAAACTACATATGTCAGAAGAAACTAAATCCACAGTATTAATCACCAATGACGATGGTATCGAGACCCACTTTTTAAAAGTGTTAGTTGATGCTCTTTCCACGCGTTTTAATGTCTATGTCGCTGCTCCAAAAAGTGAG
>CAWUTK010000221.1:0-17403 GCA_963924785.1 uncultured Opitutales bacterium | reverse complement strand
TGGATTACTTCAAGTTCGTCACGTAACTCTTTTTGTTCAATGGCTTTCTTCAGATCTGGTCGACGTGAGAGGGCAAGTTTTCCCAGTGCGGTAAATTCTAAAGGGTGACGGGTGAAGGGGGCTGGGGCAACTCGCACCATGTGATCGCTTTCGATAAAGTCGAGATGAACCACACCGTTTCCTTCGAGTATTCCGAGTAACACGAGTTCTCCGGTTTGCTTGGCAATATCGTTTAGCACATTCTTGTAACGTTGCGTCCAGAACGAGTGGCGGTTGCTCTGCGCCCAATTGTGAAAAGCCGCTCCGCAGTAATAAATCGGGCCCTTTTTTTCGACAAGGCCATACTCTATAAGTGTATTCATAGTACGTGCTAGGGTGGAACGAGGTTGGTTCAATGACTCCGTCAATTCCATCATGCGCATTCCTGCGGCTTTGCTGGAGAGCAGGGCAATTAGATCAAGGGCTTTAATCAGCGATGTCATGGGTTTCATTCGTTAAAAATGCTCACTATAGCGTCATTTGACAATGAAATAATGGTTGAGCGCTGGGTTGATATTTCTTTATTCTTATGGCATGGAAAAAGTTGAAACCCCTCAATACCGTAACGACAACGAATTTTTCAAGCTTATGCGCGAGGGTCTGTTTTCGGGCGTGATCGGAGACGTTATGGATCTGAAGGGATATACGCATCAGTTTTTACCACCCCAGATTATGCCTTTGCGCGATGACATGATTGTTGTTGGCCGAGCAATGCCGGTTTTGGAGGCTGACGATCACGGCGGCGAGGGGCCGGGACGTGAAGGGGGTGATTTGAATCAACCCTTTGGTCTCATGCTTAAGGCGCTGGATGATTTACAGCAAAATGAGGTCTACGTTTGCACGGGTTCTTCTCCGAGTTATGCTTTGTGGGGAGAGTTGATGAGTGTCGCAGCTGGAAACCGAGGGGCAGCCGGAGCAGTGGTAAATGGTTATTCCCGCGATACCCGTGGCATTCTTGCTTTGAACTTTCCGACCTTTTCATACGGCCGATATGCCCAAGATCAACGTCCGCGTGGAAAGGTCATTGATTTGCGCTGCACCATTGAAATGGAAGGCGCCCGTGTGCGTCCGGGAGATATCGTATTTGGGGATTTGGATGGAGTGTGTATTATTCCACGGGAAATAGAAGAGGAGATATTTCGCCTTTCTTGGCAAAAAGCTCATGGCGAGAAGCAGGTGTATGAAGCTATCAAAAATGGCATGGGTGCGCAGGAAGCTTGGGACACATTCGGAATCATGTAAGGATGAATGCTGAACTATTACATGTCGCTGATTGTGAGCTGGCCGAGGGGCCGGTTTGGCATGGTCGTAGCCTCTGGTGGGTTGATATCGAAGCCGGACGGTTGCTAAATTCGAACGGTGATGTATTTAAAGCACCATTTTCAATTGGTGCGGCATTGCCTTGCAAAAATGCCTGCTGGCTATTAGCGGAAGAGGAAGGCTTTTCTATTTGGAATTTAACAGAAGAACCGCGTCGTTTTTGGACACGTCCGGACGCAGGTCCGAAGTATCGATTTAATGATGCCAAGGTTGCTCCCGACGGATCGGTTTGGGCGGGGACACTTAAACGCGGCTCGATGGAGGGCAACTGCAAATACTATCGATTGAAGCCGAATCTTGAAGTGACGGAGGATATTACAGAAATTGGCCTCGCTAACGGCTTGGACTGGTTTGAAAACCGTTTCTACTACACGGATACCGGCGCTCAAACAGTATACGTCCGGGATGGAAATCAAACGCGAATTTTCGCAAATATCGAACAGGGGTATCCCGATGGACTGACAGTAGACCAAGTGGGTAATGTCTGGCTGGCGATCTGGGGAGAGGGTAAAGTGATCTGCTTGCATTCAGAAACAGCGAAGGTGATCGCGATGATTGATCTGCCGGTTCCGAACGTGTCGTCCTGCTGCTTCGGTGGCAATGATTTAGAGACGCTGTATATTACGACGGCTCGTCAGCATTTAAGTGACGAACAGCTTGAGCAGTACCCGCAGTCGGGTAGTATATTTTGCTGTCGCCCAGGGGCGAGGGGATTTGAAGCAAGAGTCTTCAATAATGGTGCACTAACATGAAGATTGCTGAAGAGAAAATATGGCGGGTCGAAGGTGTGAAATGCAACTGAATCTATGAAGACTTTAAATGAAAACTGGTAGTGCCACCTGTGGTTATACTCAAGAAGAAAAGTGAATTATGAAAAATATCAGAATGTCAGCGAAGCTGTTATTAATGGGGGTGATAGCAGTGAGCGTTAGTAGTTTAGACGCAAAGGTAACTGTCAGTGAGGTAGCTGATGTGCTCTCTCTAGAAAACTCAGTGACTAAGATTGAATACGCACTCGATAAAGGTGTCTTCAATATCTATAATAAGAGCGATGAATCGTTGGTCGTTCGAGAAGCCGTGGCTCGTGTGAATGAGACGCGTTCCATCGGATTGGTTGATCGTCAGTGGAAAAATAAAAGGGTTTCGGATGCACTCGGTAAGGGACGGTCGATGACGATTACGAACCTCGGAGCAGATGGCTTAGAGTTGATACAGGTTTTCACACTTTACGCAGACCGCAGTGCAGTGGTTCTTTCGTGTGGTGTGCGTAATAATTCACAGAACGCGGTTCGCATCAAAGAGATGGTAGTTGTGGAGAACGCGAAAGTTTGGCCAGGTGTCACGCCTCAGGAAACTAAGACGCTCGATGGTATGGCCGGATGGGATCACTTTCAGGAAACGAAGACACGGGTGGAAGAGGGCGACACGCGTTGGAGTTATAATAATCTACTCTATACCTTTAAGGACGAGGGAGCACGCCGCTCGTTGGTATTCGGTGGGCTGATGTATCGTGACTTTTCTACCATCGCGGAAATTGACAAAGGTGTGGTGTGTTTGCGGAGTGAAGATCCGGTTGGACGTCGAGTGGACGCTGGTCAAGTCTACATGCCTATAGACAAATATTATTTCGATGCTTCACAATCGGACCCCTTTATCGCGCTGGAAACTTATGGTAAGGCTGTTGCAACGGCCAACGATGTGCAAGTGGAGGCTTACACTTTTCCAACCATTTGTGCGTGGTATGCGTTTGGCTATTTTCATGGTAAGGGAGGCACGTTTTACGCTCAGAATCCGGATGCTGGAAACAATACACCCACTTGCGTGAAAGAGATTGATATTGCCAAGCAGGCTGGTTTTTTAGAATACGCGCCGGTTGCGGTTCGTCTGGTTCCCGACAAGTATTTAGGGGACACGGAGCAGGGTTGGTGGGATGATGAACACTGGGCGAAGTTTGGGCACTACAAAGCGCCTTATGAAACAAGCGAAAAGTTCTGTCAGGCCATATTGGATCGGGGCGGTCTTCCGTTTACCTACTTTCAGACCGGGCTGCCTTCGGATGACTATGCGAAAGCGTTTCCTGGTCATATGATGCGCAACGACATCAGCGAGTTGGACAAGAAACATATGCACCATGTGCCGTATGTCACTTTTGATTACACAGACAAAGGTTTTCAGAAACATTTAGAATCAGTGTGGGGTAACTTGAAAAATGGAGGGATGAAGGGTTTGATGTTTGATTACCCAGAAACTGCTTGGCGTAAAGAAGGTGGTTTTGAGGATGAGACAATCACCTGTGCCGCTGCTTACCGTAAGGTGTTCGAGATTGCTCGAGAAGGACTCGGTTCAGACGCTTTCCTTCAAGAGCGCAATCTCGGTTGGCCTAATCGTTCAAATAGTGACGGGACAAAACTGGGAACAGGTAATGGAGACGGGGTGCCCATCCCCGTTCTAGATAACTGTGTCGGCCTCGTTAACTCGCAGCGCGTAATGGGAGACACGGTGGACTTTAAACCGGAGCAGGGGACACGCTGTGGTTTGCGTTGGTATAAGTGTCGAACTCTCTACGCATACGACATGGATGCGAAGGCCGTCAGTAAAGATAAAGAAGAGCGACGCACGATGCTGACGATGGCGTATGTCGTAAGTGGGCGACTTCTGTTGGGAACCAGTTTTGCAAATATGAGTCCGGAGATGGTGTTCGATCTTTCTCGAACTTTCCCTTATCATGAAGTACCAAAGAGTGCGCGTCCGATTGATCTGTTGTTGCGGGATATACCGATGGTGTATGATTTTGATGTCAGTGACGACTGGCATCAGTTGTGCCTCTATAATGGACAGAGTCCAAGTGAACCGACGGTTGTGACGGTTCCTCTTAGCGGCACCCGCGCGGACGGTGCGCTTGGGCTCGACGCTGAAACGGATTATTATGTCTATGACTTTTGGAATGATCTCTTTGTCGGGCAACTGAAGGGCACGGAAACGATGACACAAAAACTGCGCGGCGGCGAAGCACGGATGCTTGCCGTTCACAAAGTTCAGGAAGTGCCGCAGTTTCTATCGACCAATCGTCACGTAATGCAGGGTTATTTAGATCTCGTAAAGAAGCCGGAATGGAGTGGTTGGAAGAAGCGTTTGAAAGGAACATCGAGAGTGGTGAAAAATGATTTCTATGAGCTGGTGTTCGCTTGTAACGGTCGGACTCCTATGACGGTCAGTGCATCGAGCGGGGAGGTTGTTCTCGGTTGGAAAGATCGAGACAGGGGCATTGCGGTGCTCACTCTGAAAACAACCGCTACAACGGATGTTCAATGGAGTGTGGAATTTGAATAGTAATGCCCGCAACAGATCCGATGTTAGAGGATTAAAAAAAATATTTAGGGAGTGTTTGAAATGAAAATATCGGAAGTAAAAGTATGGTTGGTAGAGGGTGTGAAATACAACTGGACCATGATTAAAATTTACACTGACACAGGGCACACAGGTGTGGGCGAGGCTACCAATTGGCCAGGTAGTCCGATTGTTGAGGCTGCCGCTCGCCACGTGGGGGAACGCATCATTGGCCTCGACCCGATGCGGACAGATTTCATCTGGCAGAAACTCTATCGTGACCTGAATTGGGTTGGTCCTTATGGGGCTTCGATGTGTGCGATCAGTGGGATGGATATGGCCTTACTCGATCTCAAGGGGAAGGCTTACGGTGTCCCTTGTTATCAATTACTCGGTGGAGCTTTCCGTACGAATTTACGACTCTATGCGAACTATTGGTTTACTGGTGGCGATCATACAGCCAAAGACTACGCTCGCCAAGCCAAGCGGGTAAAAGAACTGGGTTTCACCGGCTTAAAGTTTGATCCTTTTGCTCATACCAACTACCTTTATGGTGAGGATCTTAATACGGATCTGGGTTTGACCCCGGCGCAGCAGGATGTGGCTTTCGATGTCACCAAAGCTGTGCGTGAAGCGGTTGGGCCTGAATTCGACATGATGATAGAAACTCACGCGATGCTTAATTTTGAGGTTGCGGTAAAGATGGCTGAACGTCTAGCGCCGTTAGGTGTGACTTGGTATGAAGAGCCAGCCGGCCCTGAAAACTCCGATACGCTTCGTGCGTTCCGCGATCGTCTGCCGAGTAGCGTTCCTATTTGTGTGGGAGAGCGGCATTACACCCGTCACGGATTTCGTCCGGTGCTGGAAAAACATATTTGTGATGTTATTATGCCTGATATTACTCGTTGTGGTGGCCCTTCAGAAATGAAACGTATCGCAACTATGGCTGAGGCTTACGGTGTCCTTGTGGCTCCGCATAATCCAAATGGTCCACTCAGCACGCTCGCCAGCGCACATGTTTGTGCTTCGATCCCTAATTTTTTCCGTTGCGAATTCATGGTAAATGATGTGGCATGGCGGGATGAAGTAATCACTCATCCGTTGGATGTGCAGGCTGGATTCCTTAAGCTTTCCGATCGGCCCGGACTCGGCGTGGATCTAATCGAAGAAGAACTTGAGAAGCACCCAGGGATTCGCGGGATGAAGGAAAAAGAAAACTTTTACGTATAAAAATAGGAACAGTTTTATGGCATTATCTATTGATCTCGAAAATAAAAAAGCATTTATCTCCGGCGTAACCCGCGGGATTGGAGCCGGCGTTGCACGCTCGTTGGCGCAGGCCGGTTGCGACGTCGCCGGTTGCGGCATGGCTGATGTCGACCACGAAAACGTGAAGAATTTCATTCTAGAAATTGAGAGCCATGGGCGTAAGGCACTGTATTTGCAGGGCGATTTATCCCAAGCTGAAACACCGGCGAATTTGATGCAAGCGGTGCAGGCGCAGTGGGGTGGTCTGGATGTGTTGGTTTCAAATGCAGGCCGAAATATTTTCAAGGGAGCAGAGCTTTGCTCGGAGGATGACTGGAACGAATGTATGAATCTCGATCTGGCTTCGCATTGGCGTTTGGCAAAAGCAGCGCTTCCTCTTCTCAAAGCGAGTGATGGAGCACCGGGCAGTATTGTCATCATGGGTTCAAATCATTCGTTCAATTCCATTCCCGGATGCTTTCCTTATAATGTGGCTAAAGCTGGCCTACTGGCAATGGTTCAATCGTTGGCCATTGAATGGGGCCCAGACGTTCGTGCAGTAGGCATCGCACCAGGCTTCATCGATACGCCGGGGAATGATGCCTGGTTTGACACTTTTTCAGATCCCGTTGCGGAACGCAAACGCACCGAACAATCACACCCAGTTGGACGGATTGGTTCGGTGGAGGAAATTGGTGCATTGTGTGCTTTTCTCGCTAGTCCACACGGCGGCTTTATTTCAGGAACTACGCTGTTAGTCGATGGAGGTCGCAGCGCATTGATGCAATAGGGCCATAATGTGGCGGAATGTTAATTACCATGCTTTATTATGAAGGATACAAAAGAAATAGATAAAAAGGGGTCAAACGTAGAAAATAGAATTTTTCATTTAATTAATTCCCATGAAGGGCTTGCCATTGGTATAAACCGATATTATTTATATTACATGAAATGTGTGTTACTTACCCTAAATTTAATTAGATTGTTTTTTTCCGGCTCACACGGAAATTATAATACAAAAAAGTTCATCCGTTGTTTATCTCATCAGCTATTTTTAATTCCAGTTCTTATTTGTGCCCTGTCTGGAATTTCTGCATACGGAGATGACCGTCCGGATAAACCAAATGTAGTATTGGTGTTGGTTGATGACTTGGGATGGCAAGATGTAAAGTGTTACGACATTGACGAGCCATCGCCGATGGAGACCCCAAATATTGATAATTTGGCAACAAAGGGTGTGAAGTTTTGGCAGGCCTATTCGCCTGCGCCGGTCTGTGCTCCGAGTCGAGCGGCTATCCTTAGTGGTCATCATCCTGTTCGTGGTGAAATGACAAGTGTCGCGGGTGGTTTCCCGCCACATCCCGGTCACCCAACTCGTTCTGAGATATTCTCACCGTGGTATACTTCACGGGTGCCAGTTAAGACATTCACGCTTGCAGAGGCGTTGAAAGAAGAGGGCTATGTCACCGGACACAGAATGATGCGGTGATACGATAGGTGTCATCAATATCCTACTTGGAAAGAGCAAGTCCTATATTGATAGGCTATGGTTTAAAAACTATAACTAATTCCAATGATTGAAGTATATAAAATATCTTGATCCACAATGGGACTGTCATCGATTTTAGAACTTAAGAAATCGGTTTTTAAATTTGTGAACAGCATGAAATTTTCGTATAATCCCGCTCGAAATGATATTCCAGTATTCCAATTGAAGGTTTGTCCTGGGTCATAAATCGAACGATTAGCAGTAACTTCTTTGTCTCGAACACCATAATAATAATTGCTATAGTCCTTGCTTAAGTATGATAAGCCCACGTAAGGATCAATCGATAAGAAACGCCATCTCAAGTTTTTCGTAAATTTTAGCTGTAACTCCTGCCCATTGTGGTTATCTAAAATATCAGAGAAAGCTGAAAATTGGACCGTAGAAAAGTCGAACTTATACTGGAGGCTTAAGCCAGTTACTAGTGTTCCATCTCGATCTTCCATTCCGAGTAACGCCTCGCTATCACTTTCTTCATAAGCTTCGAAATGGTATTTTGTTGAAATTTCTATTTGAAGTTTATCTTCATTATATAATTGAAAGCCCATACTTGTATTGCGAATAAAAAACCCACCTGTTTTATACCAAATGCTTGGCAAGACCCTTGTTCTGTTTTCTTGACCTTGATATGGGCTTGTTTTATGGAGTACTGCGAGTCCTAAAGAACGATTAGGGGTTTCGTGTTTTGGTTTGTTTTCAACGCCTCCTGCGGAGAGTATATTCACACACACAAGTGAACTGAGAATGATTTTGATTATCATATTTATGCCTTCTTAATGTACAGTTTTTTCTTGTTTATATGTAAAATTAAAAATTATTTATTTCTAAATAGTAAATTGATCGTTAAATTTCAAAATGGCCGAATGCTATACGAAGTCAATTCACCATTAAAACATTATTGATTTTTTCATATAAAAATAATGTTTGGAAAACTTATGCTTATACTGATGCTCAAGTTGAAGGTTTTTGGCAAATTATTTCATCCGTAGGACTTGCTTTTAAGGCAAACATGTGTTATGCATATCACGTATGGATTGTATGCGGCTTTTTTCTATGCTTTTGTTCCTTATTAATTTTCAATAACTATGATGTTAACCTTAATTAGTTTAATTTTTTCCCACTCACAAAGAACTCACAATTCTAAAAAAATCTTCCTTTCTGTGCTTAGTTTGTTTTTTGTATCTGCAGCTTTTTCTAATACTAAAGCTGATTATACGAAAGGAGGTAATGTCACTCCGAAGATTGTTACTCTTACAACAAAAGAGGAAGCAGCTATTTTAAAAGATGTCTCTGTGCCGGATGGCTTTGATTTAACCCTTTTTGCGCCGAGTCAAACGGCGAACTATCCGGTTTATGTGGCGGCTTCACCTTCTGGGGATCTTTATGTTTCGAGTGATGGAAATGGATCCGGCAGCCGTGATGAGAATCGGGGTCGTATTCTTCGTCTACGCGACAAGGATGGAGATGGAAGGGCAGATGAGGTTACTGAATTTGTAAAAGATGTGGTTTCGCCACGGGGGATTGTTTGGGATCATGATCGACTTTACGTTCTACACCCACCGCACATAACGACTTATTTCGATCGCGATGGAGATGGTATATCAGAAGATTCAACGCGGTTGATTTCTAATATTGCTTTTGGATTTAAAGACCGTGCAGCTGATCACACCACAAATGGGTTGGAGCTCGGTGCAGATGGCTGGATTTATATCGCCGGCGGTGACTTCGGGTTTATGGATGCGGAAGGTTCTGATGGGCGGCACCTACAACACAGAGCAGGAGGGGTTATTCGATTTCGTCCCGATGGCAGTGGTCTTGAACTTTTCTCTACCGGAACCCGTAATATTTTGGCGACTCCGATGAGTCCGCTTCTCGATCTATTTGCTCGAGACAACACAAATGACGGAGGAGGATGGGATGTTCGGTTTCATCACTTCTCAGGTCTTGATGATCATGGTTATCCGCGTAAGTATATCAATTTCTCCGATGAAATCATACAACCACTTGCCGATTATGGTGGAGGTTCAGGCTGTGGTGGCGTCTACATTCACGAGCCCGGTTTCCCTTCTGAATGGAGCAGGGCACCGTTTACTTGTGATTGGGGTCGGGCCGGATTGTTTCACCATAGTGTTAAACGTCAAGGTGCGGGATTTATTGAGACTAAAAAACCCGAAATTTTTATAAAAATGACTCGACCGACAGATGCTGATGTTGATGGCATGAGTCGAGTGTATCAAGCGAGTTGGAAGGGCCCAGCAACATTTAGGTGGAAGGGTATAGATCATGGATACATTGTTCGTGTCACACCTAAGAATTACACTCCGAAGCCATTACCTGATTTTAAAAAACTCAGCGATGTCGAATTAATCAAACTTTTAGAATCGCCTAGCCATATACGCGCACTCAATGCTCAACGCATGCTTTTGCGCCGTAAAGAAAACAGTAAAACAACTGCTTTGCTATATAATCTTGCTGCGGATAATTCGAAGGAACTTCGGTCACGAGTCATGGCACTTTATGCGATTAGTCAGCGTGGCGTAGATAGTAAGAAAAGCCCCGCTGTGATTAAAACGATTAGACCGCTCGCTAATGATGTAACGATTCAGCCATTTGTTTTGCGTGCTTTAGGCGATATGTCGATTGATCGCATCACTGCGGGTAAAGCAGGTCTTGCACCTGCTGATTTGTTCATTGCTGGTGCTGCTAGTAATGATCCACGGACCCGTCTCGAAGCCATTATTGCTGCTGTTCGCCAAAAGAACGTAGCAGTAGCTAATGCTATTGCAAAGAACTTGGATAATAAAGATCCGGTGATTGCTCACACCGCTTTTCGTGGGCTGGGCATGCTTGGAACACCGGACCCGGCATTGGCCATTCTGGATGATTCGGCCAGTACGGATGAGCAGCGTTTGGGTGCTTCACGTACTTTGATGAATATGCATAATGAAAACGTCGTTGATTCATTGCTCCAAAGTATGGACACCAGCAGTCCTGCCTCGCGTCCTTATCTTTTCGCTGCCCTATGCCGTCTGTATTACAAAGAGGCGGAATGGATTGGTGACTCTTGGTCGACACGTCCTGACACGCGCGGGCCTTATTACCAACTCGCGGTTTGGGATCAATCTGAAAAAATACTAAAGGGAGTGAAGGCTGCATTTACAAAGGCATCTCCTTCTGAGATGGTCACCTTTATCGCGGAGATGGGGCGCAATCGTATTAAGGATAACGAAGCGCTTAAGCGTATTATCAAAATAGCCAGTAAGGACTCTTCGCATATAGCGGCTGTCGTGGATCAACTTATACTTTTTGAAGGTATCCCTGCGGAGGCGGTACCACTACTCCATAAAAGTGTGAGGGATGCTGATACGCCAATGAAAGTTTTAGTTAAAGCAGTTGCTTGTCTATTTAAAGTTAAGAATGAAGATGTCCGTTCCTCTGTGTTAATAGCTATGGCTCGATTGGATAAATCAGTTGGCGGTAGAGCTTGGCAGAATCCCGCGCTTAAGAGTTTTATCAACTATAAAAGGTGGGATAGTTCGATTGATGCATTCGTGGAAATTTCTCGTGGCGATCTTAAGGAGTCTGGCACGAAGTGGGCCATGATTGCTATACTGAATCTGGCAGGTAGTCAGGACGTTAGTGTTGAAGCTCAAGCGGCTGCACGTGAGGAAATTGATTTAGCCTGGCAGAATACGGGACACCGCGCATACTTTATTTTATTGGCCCGGGTGCTTAAAACTCATTATTTAGACGACCGCATTGCGATTGCTTTGACCGATCCTTCTCCTGAGGTAGCAAGTCAGGCAAAAATGTCTGCTCGAGGTTTGAATATTCAGCCACCAGGGGTAGATAAAACGCCGAAGATTAGTGATTTAACAATCCAAGAAGCCTTGACTCAAGTCGGTGCTTTTAAAGGAGATCCTGCATTAGGCGAAGCGATATTTGTAAAGGCCGCTTGCATGACTTGTCACACGGTCAGTCCCGATCAGTCACCGAAAGGGCCTTATCTGGGTAGTATTGCTAATATCTACCGACGCGATGAGTTGGCCAAAGCGATTCTCGAACCGAACGCAAGTATCGCGCAGGGGTTTGCTTCTCACATCTTGTCGTTAAAGGATAATCGAGTGTTGATGGGTTTTATCACCAATGAGTCTGCTGACGAAGTCACTCTGCGTGATATGACCAGCCAGGAACACACGCTCAAGAAAAGTGAAATTGCGCAACGTAACACCTTGCCCACATCCATTATGCCACCTGGACTGATGAACGCATTTACCGTAAAAGAATTCGCCTCGTTGTTGGATTACATCGTAGGACTCTCAAAATAATGAAGCCTAAAAGCCTCAATGAAAAAAAGTTATAATATGAACAAACATAGAAAATTTTTATCTGCATGCGCGGTTATCGCGTTGGCTATCACGGCGTCTTTACAATCGGAGGAGCCACTTAAAGTATTGTTGGTGACTGGTGAAAATCATCACGACTATGAAAATCAAAAAAAAATTCTTAGTGAAGGGGTAAAAGAACGTGTTCCTAGTGAATGGACTGTTTGGCATCATAAGAACCCGGATGCGGCGAAGGCGGCATTGAGTGTAAAGGGTTGGGCGGATGACTACGATGTTGTGGTTTACAACATTTGTCATGCGGTTGAAAAAGACAAAGCCTTTGTTGATAAACTTTGCAAGGTGCATCATGACGGTAAGCCAGCAGTGGCTATTCACTGCACGATGCATTCTTATCACTTTACGATTAAGGGTAAAGAGGGGGAGAAAGAGTTTAATCGTTTATTGGGCGGTTACTCAAGAAAGCATGGTGCACACAAACCGATCAAAGTGACGAAGACTGTGGTCGACAATCCTTCTACCAAGGATATGCCAGCGGAATGGTCAACGACACAAGGTGAGCTCTATATTTTGAAAAAACTCTATGACACGACTACCGTACTCGCCTACGGCGATGCCGGTTACGAAGAAGGCCCGCAGCCGGTGATCTGGCTTAATCGTTACGGAGCAGGACGTATTTTTTGCACGACCCTCGGGCATCATAATTCTACGATGGAGCGACCTGAGTATCTGGATATGATTTCTAACGGAATTAAGTGGGCGGCTGGAAAAGAATAATGTAGTTAGTTTGTTTTGTATCTTATATGTGCAAATCGATTTTCAACCCTGCTAGAAGAGAGAGAATGTTATGAATTACCTTGAAAAGAATATATATGTGAGTCGCCGTAAATTTCTGATAGGATTAGCTGGAATGTCAGCATTTCCTTTTTTGGAAATCAATGCCGCAGAAAAAAAAGGCGGGCCTAAGTATAAACGTCTAATGATTATCGCCACACCTTTCGGCTTTCATCCCGATTATTGGGTGCCAACTGTAGAGGGAGCTGATTATAGCTGTAAGTATTCGCCGCTTTATAAAAATATTAAAAATGATATGAGTGTTCTTTCTAATCTCGCCCATGGTGGGGCTGGAGGTCATGTGAGCACGGCATCTTTTTTAAGTGGAATTTACGCAAAAGATGCATGGAAATATAAGAATAAAAATGAAACAGTGGATCGCTTCATTGGTCGACATGTCCGAAATGAAAGCCGATACCCTTCATTGCATTTAGGGACTATAGGAACAGGCGAACGTGTTTCATGGTCGAAGGAAGGAACGATGGTTCCTGAACTTACAGATCCAGCAAAAGCTTATAATTTATTGTTTAAGCCTGAATCGGAAGAAAGCATTCAAGCGAAACGTGTGAGTTTAGAGGAACGAAATCTTCAATTAAAATTTATGAATGGAGGTTTCTCTTCTTTCAAGTCTAGATTAAGTAAGCGAGATCAAAGTAAACTTGAGGAATACCACAGTGGAATCGTTAATTTGGGTGAGTCGATTAAACAAACAGAAAAGTGGCTAGTTACCCCCAAGAATGAGCCACCCGCAGGAAAAACTCTAACAGCAAAGGAGGAGCATTATGCGATTAAGTATCAGAAGCAACACCCTTCAACGTTCGCTTTTCAATCTCAACTGGATATTGCTTACTGGGCATTGTTTAAAGGGGAATCGCGTGTTGTGACTTTGAGCACATCAAGAGATATGCCAGTGAACGAGTTTGGCACCTCTAATTATCATAGTGTGACTCATCACGGCAAGCTTCCCGAAAGAATAAAAGTTATTGAAAATATTGACGGCATGGTCATTGAGAAAGCCGTTAGTTTTATCGAACGGCTTAAAAGCACACCGGACCCAGAAGGTACGGGAAGTATGCTAGATAATACGATCGTGCTGATGGGAAGTGGTATGGAAAGCGGGAATTCTCATTCGACACGTAATATTCCTGTCATGTTGGCGGGAGGCGGTTTTAAACATGGGCAACATCTTAAGGTTAAAAGAAAACCTAATGGTGTTGGAGACTTTGCCTATGGGGGGGATTTGCTATTAACCATTATTCAACAGTTTGGTCTTCCAATAAACAGTTTTAATAAAAGTACAAGTGGTATCATCGGCGTGATTTAAGAATGAATTTATTAAAGTTTAAATCGTTAAGTAAGATGATTGAAATGTCTCACAGAGTACACGGAGAGCACAGAGAGGATAATTCATTTTTAGTATTCCCTGTATGTCGTATTTTATTTCTCATAAAGGTTAACTTGTTTTTTCTCCGTGGTTAGAAATTTATTTACCTCAGTCGAATTAACATGAAGTATGTCAGTAAAAGTGTGATCAAGCTAATGAAGAGTTTTGTTTTATGTCGTGCGTGGATAGTTTTAATAGCCGCGTTTTTTGGTGGTATTTCCTTGTCCGCTGAGGAATGGAAAGGAATGCAGATTAACGGCGAGCTTCATCCGCTAGTTAAAAAGTACTGCCTTGATTGTCATAATGATGAAAAAGAAAAAGGGGACATCTCTCTACAGCACCTGGAAATATCCGATATGACAATCGGCGGTTACGATATAATGCAGCTTATGCAGGATAGTCTTGAGTCGAATGAAATGCCCCCTGAAAAAGCGAAGAAGCATCCGTCGGCAGAAGAAAGAGACATTTTATTAAATTGGATTACGAGTGAAATGAATAATAATCAGGACCGCCTGGAAAATAAAAAAACTCAGACTATTTTGAGGCGTTTAAATACCTATGAGTATCGTCGATCGGTTGAAGATTTACTAAGGGTAGACACAGACACACTTGCTCAAATTCAAGATTTCCCAGAAGATCAAAAGGAGGGGAATTATACAAATGATGCAAAAGCCTTATTGCTTTCTAGTAATTTACTCGATGCGTTTGCTCGAACAGGGGATGAGGTCAGTGAGGTAATTCTCAGTCAAGATCCTAGTGAAAGACCTCAGACTCAGAAGATGAGGTTTAAGGCGCCATTTATTACAAATAAGTCTATTTATAAGGGGCCTCATCGTATCGGATTTATGAATGAGGATATAGCGGCTGTATTTGGGAATGGTTTTGAAAAAGATAAATATCAGGATATTATTTATTCTCATCCCATTAGCATTGAGAAATTCAAGCGCGTATTGAACCAGCTTCATTTAAACACTCAGCCAAAAGAAGGAGGCGCTCCAGTAAAAGGTTATTATACTGTGTCGCTTAGAGTGAAGGGGATGAATAGTTCTCCGAAGGGCAAGGAGGAGGCCGATCCTAACGCTGATTTGAATCCTACTGCGACCCTACGACTTGAATTATTAGTTGAGGGTAGTTTAAAAAAGGAATGGGTTATTAAAGATGACGAGTATCAGATTGTCAGCGTAGATATTTGGTTAGATAAAGGTCAAACATTTCAGTTTCGATTCCCACAAGGAGTCAAAGGCTTTTATACGTTACCCAAAAACCCTTTAGTTGAAGCATTCGGAGAACCTGAATTTCCAGTTAAAAAGTTCAATGGGGGAACTAGCGCATCTTTAACAAAATCTTTCAAATGGGACCCTATTAAGGAGAAATATCGATTTGGATATCTTAAGGAATGGGTAGATTATTATAGGCAGCATTATCCTACTTTACGTATTTCTGATGCTATGGTTGAAGGTCCTATATATACTGGCGTCGGTGGACTTGCGTATAAAAGAGTGTTTGGTGAAAATGGGTCACTTGAGACATGTAACCCCGTTAGCGTTATTCGGAAGTTGGGGTTAAGAGCCTTTCGAGGTTTTGCAAACAATGAGAATCTTGGGACAATATTAGCGATGGTTGCTGATCGAGAAGAAACTCATGGCAAAAGATCTGCAATAAAAGCCGGTATCATGGGGATTTTAAGTTCTCCATGGTTTATTTACCTGTTGGAAGAAACGGATGATGTGGGAAGACTGACCCCTGTTTCTTTTGCGAATCGACTCTCTTATTTTTTATGGGGAACGGTGCCAGATAAAAAGTTAGTGGCAAAAGCTCGTTCGGGCGCATTATATAATCAAAGGGGCTTAAGAAAAGAGATTGATCGTATGGTGGCTTCACCGAAGTTATCAGGTTTGATTAAACGGTTAGTTGGAGAGTGGTTGAATTTAAATATCATTGGAGAAATGCCTCCATCAAGAGGTAATCACCCGCTTTATTATACATTAGAGTTGGAGAAGAATAGTAAAATTGAAACCCGTGCTTTCATGTATGATATGATTCGGAAGAGGCAGCCGATTAAGAACTTTATTGATACCGATTACGTCTTCGTTAATCGCCCACTCGCGGAACTTTACAACATGGAAGGGATGGAGCATTTAGATTTTAATAAAGTGAAGAAAGTAAAGAATGATGATCCGCATCGAGGAGGGTTGTTGGGGCAAGCCTCTATATTGATTGCTACTGCTGATGGGGCCGTGACGAGTCCTATTATGAGAGGTTTGTGGATTCTAAGGTCAATTTTTGGAGATGACGTGAATGAACCACCACCTGGCGCTCAACCAGTGGAAGTTGATCTCCGGCATGCGGCAACATTACGCAGTCAACTAGAAGCGCACCGAAAGGTAAAAAGTTGTGCGTCCTGCCATAAGGAATTCGATCACTTGGGATTTCCTCTTGAGAATTATAATGTGATTGGGCAGTACCGGAAAGACTATATACATTACAGAATTCACAGGCCTAATATTCACAGACCTGTCGATGCGAAAGGTCAAATGCCAACGGGCGAGAAATATAATGATGTTGTAGGAATGAAGAAGCTTTTATTGACTCAACCGTTTCAAGAGAAATTAGCTTTTGGTATAACGAGGAGTTTGATGACGTTAGCTTGCGGTCGGAAAATGACCAAGATTGACGAACTTGAAATTCAGAGGATTGTTGATCGAAATATGGAGTCTGGTGACTGCCGATTTAACGATTTGCTCTATGGTGTTCTTATGAGCGATACCTTTGTAAAGAAGTAAGTGGATAGGGTCGATTAAAGCGGTGGACTGACTCCTCCGTTGCAGTGGTTTTAATAACTCAACGACAGTCATACGTGTCCTTTTAAAATATAAACAATTGATTAACCTAAAAAGAGTAGTTAGGGGATTAGTCTGTAGGCTATAGGTTTATAAGACAATGAGTTATGGGTTTCTTCGTTTTCGCCTAAAAGGCGAAAACGAACACTGTTGTAAGTATTTGGTTATGAACCTAGCAGCCTAAATTCCTATAGCCTACTGCCTAATTTAGGATTAAAGCCCTCTAAAAATAAGATGCCTGAAGCCTTTTATTAAAAACCGAACCAAATTTTTGTCTCACAGAGTTCACAGGGTACACAGAGGAAAGTGAGGTTTGGAATTGAATTGGACACTAGTGAACGGTAAGTGATGGCTTTTAATAAATTGCCTGATGCAGGACTCGATCTTGAATTAGAAACCCTTCGTAATCCGCTTATCATCAGCCTGGATATTGTATTTTCGACGACTTTTGGTAAATTCTCGCCAAAGGCACTTGCAGGTTGTTTTTATTAATGCTTCTAATATTTGGAATTATTTGACTTT
>CAWUTK010000220.1:0-6208 GCA_963924785.1 uncultured Opitutales bacterium | reverse complement strand
CCCATTTCTCCTTATGCCGCTTCAAAAAAAGCAGCAGAGGCGATGACCTATTCTTATCACCATTTATATGACATGGATATTAGTGTGCTGCGTTTTTTTACAGTTTATGGCCCTGCCGGTCGTCCAGATATGTGCATCTTTCGTTTTATAAAATGGATCGATGAAGGTCTGCCGATTGAGCTTTTTGGGGATGGTCAGCAGTCTAGAGATTTTACTTATGTCGAAGATGTTGCGAATGGAGTTGTTTTAGCAACGAAATCAGTTGGCCATGAAATTATAAATATTGGAGGGGGCAATACCCCAGTTTCTTTATTAGAAATCATTAAGGAATTAGAGAGCCTTTTGGGGAAAACGGCAAAGATAGAAAACAAGGCTTTTCATAAAGCTGATATTGTAACAACTAAAGCAAGTATTCATAAGGCAAAAGATTTATTAAACTGGCAACCATCTGTTTCATTAAATGATGGTTTGAAAAGAACGGTTGACTGGTATGTAGAGAATAGATCTTGGTTGAAGGATGTTCAGTTGTAAAAGGTTGTAATATTTAGATTAAAAAATCCTCACACAAGGTCCACGGCGTTTCGCAAAGTAAAAACCGAAAAATTAGCCAAATCTACCTAATCCACCCCCATCAAAAAACTCCGTGAAACTTAGTGGACTCCGCGTGAAGCAACTTTCCGAAAACCTCACACAACGTCCACGGCGTTTCGCAAAGTAAAAAATCCCGAAATATTAACTTTAATCCATCCGCTTCAATTCCCAAAACATCCAGGACAATCTTTCTAATCCTCTTCTAAGAAACTCTGTGAAACTTAGTGAACTCCGCGTGGAATCAACCCATTCAAAAATCTCACACAGCGTCCACAACGTTCCACAAAGTAAAAAATCACGAAATATTAGACTAATCTACCTCCATCAAAAAACTTTGTGAAACTTGCGTGAAACAAAATTGGTATAATTTTTTAGAAAACCTTAATAAATATTCAAAATGAAAATTGGAATTATAGGACTTGGATATGTAGGGCTACCTTTGTCTATTGTTTTTGCAAACGCAGGGATTGAAGTGCTTGGCTTTGATGTTGATTCGAATAAAGTGGATCGGTTGAATAAAGGGGAAAGTTATATTAAGCATATTGCCTCGTCATCGATTTTAGAATTAATAGATAACGAAAGCTTTAAAGCCACAAGTGATTTTCATGAAATTTCGAATGTTGAAGCAGCTATTATTTGTGTGCCAACACCCTTAAATGGGCATCGTGAGCCTGATTTATCTTATGTCCTCGATACCGCTAGAAGAATTGGGCAGAATTTGTCAAAAGAAACACTCGTAGTATTAGAGTCTACTACCTATCCAGGGACAACCGAAGGTGAGCTTCGAGAAATGCTCGAAACAACATCTGGGTTAAAAGCGGGTAAAGATTTTTATTTAGCCTATTCGCCAGAAAGAGAAGATCCGGGTAACCCTGATAGTAAAGTTAAAAAAATCCCTAAAGTTATCGGAGGCTATACGGATAAATGTTTAGCTAAAGTGACTGAATTGTACTCAAAGGCTATTGAGACATTAGTCCCTGTCCCTGATTGTAAAACGGCAGAGGCAACAAAGCTTACTGAAAATATTTTTCGATCAGTAAATATCGCATTAGTGAATGAATTGAAAATAGTTTACGAAAAGATGGGAATCGATGTTTGGGAAGTGATTGAAGCAGCTAAAACTAAACCATTTGGCTATATGCCTTTTTATCCTGGACCAGGGTTGGGTGGACATTGTATTCCGATTGATCCATTTTATTTAACATGGAAAGCTAGAGAGTATGGAATGCATACTCGTTTCATTGAATTGGCTGGAGAGGTTAATACGTCCATGCCTGACTATGTTGTTCAAAAAGTATCAGAAGCATTGAATGATGAAGGGAAGCCTTTAAGAGGATCAAAGATATTGATACTAGGAATAGCTTATAAATCGAATGTCGATGATGATCGAGAGTCCCCGAGTTATGTCTTGATGGAAGACCTTGAGTCAAAGGGATCTGATGTAAGCTATAGCGATCCCTATGTGCCAGAAATTAAACCTTCAAGGGAATATACTAAATATGCCGGAAGGCGGTCCGTTGAGGTAACCGATCATTACGATTTGATACTGGTTCTAACGGCACATGATGAATTTAAGAACATTGATTTTTCTAAATATAAATGTCCAATTGTTGATACGAGAAATTGTATCAAGGTGAAGCCCATAAAATATGTTAAAGCATAATATTTCGTAACTATGACCGTTACTCCGAAAGAGGCTGCTGAGTTTTTAAAACAAAAAGCAGAAAGAAAACAAAAAGAAACAGATAGCCTTTATTTAAAAGCTAAGGCTGATGCAGAAAAAATGATACAGCACATCATTGAAAATTATTCCCCGATGAAAATTTACCAATGGGGATCTCTTTTAAAAAAGGAATTATTTAGAGAATATTCAGATATCGATATCGCAGTAGAGGGAATCACCGAACCGTCATTATATTTTAAATTGATAGGAGAATTAAATAGTATGAGTTAATTTGCGATTGATTTAGTGCAATTAGAAAAAATTGAATTGTTGCATGCGGAAAGTATTATTGAAAAAGGGAAACTTGTTTATGAGCGAAAAAATTGATTGCGATAACCTTTTGGCAAACATTCAGAAGACACGAACGCTTTTGGATAAAATAATTGAAACCTATGATGAGTTTCTTGAAAATGACCTTAAATTATTAGGAAAGAAGCAAACCACGGCGATGGTTGTAGCGGAAGTATTAGTTGATTATTATACTTGTTTGGAAACATTATTTTTTAGAATCTCGCAATTTTTTGAAAATGGATTGGAAGCTAAACGCTGGCATGCTGATTTGTTGGATAAAATGCAACTAGAAGTTCCCGGTATTAGGAATGCGTTTATAGATGAGAGTTTGAAAAGAGATCTCTTAGAGTTAATGAGGTTTAGGCATTTTAGAAGATATTATTTTGAATTGAATCATGATTGGGATAAGTTGGATTTTATGACTAAAAAACTTAAGAACATTCATGGCGCTTTACCACAAAGATTCGATGATTATCAAGGTTTTCTAATTTCTATAAAAGAAGAATTAGAAAAATAAGACTTTTCCAGATTTGCATAATTTAAAATAGATGAACGAACTTTTATCAAAAGTTTTACAGAGGAAAGAATCTTTTTTCAAAAAAGATTTAGAAGACTATGCTGCAGCGATTGAAAAAGCTTCGACAGGAGGAAAGTTTTTAATTGTTGGAGGAGCGGGTTCAATCGGAAGGGCTTTCGTTAAATGCCTTTGTCGATATAATATAGCAGAGATCCATATTGTTGATCCTGCAGAGAATAGTTTAGTTGAACTCGTAAGAGATTTACGTTCAGGTGATTTGAACGTCCCCTCCATCTTTAAAACTTATGCGATAAGATTAGGAGATGTTGAATTTAAGGCGTTGTTCAACAGTTTAGAAAATATAGATTACATATTGAACTTTTCAGCTTTGAAGCATGTGCGTTCTGAAAGAGATCCTTATAGTTTGATGAATTTAATTAATACAAATATCATTATAAATAATGGCTTAATCGACTTGGCGAAAAACTCAGGTGTCAAAAAAATATTCTCAGTTTCTTCTGATAAAGCAGTAAATCCAGCAAATTTGATGGGTGCATCTAAAGCGTTAATGGAACGCTTGTATTTAAGTAGATCTGATGAAGTCACATTCTCAAGTGCTCGATTTGCAAATGTAGCTTTTTCTGATGGAAGCTTATTGGCTGGGTTTAAAAATAGGTTAGAGAAAGAACAACCGATCGCAGCACCGAATGATGTGCGACGTTATTTTATCTCAGAAGAAGAAGCCGGAGAATTATGTTTGCTGTCTTGTTTGTTAGGAAAAAAGAATGAAGTATTTTTTCCTAAATTAAATCCAGAAGAAGACCTGTATTCTTTTTCTGAAATAGCTGAAATATTCTTAAAGGTAAATGGTTTTATTCCAGTTGAGTGTTCAAGCGAAAAAGAAGCTAAAGAGTTTTTTAAACTCAGCACTAGAAATAAAAAGGAATGGCCTTGTTATTTTACCTCATCAAATACAACTGGAGAAAAATCATTTGAAGAGTTTTATTCAGAGAAAGAAAAAATTGATTTAAATATGTTTAATAACGCAGGTGCTATTATTGAACCATTGCTAGAAGAGAAATCTTCTATCGATAAATTTCTAAAAGCTATCGCCGATTTGAAGAAAAACGGCCAATGGTCGAAGAAAGATGTCTTAGCTTTGGTGAAGGAAGTTGTTTCAGATCTCAAGCATCAAGAGTTGGGTAATAATTTAGATGCTAAAATGTAAAGGATTGAACCCTTTAATGAGAATTGCTGACTCAGAGACCCTTAACTAATTAAAGATAAGAGTTAGTAAATAAATTAAATGATAAAATAAATAATATTTTGAAATGAGTAATAAGTATCGTACCGTTATAGAGGCTAGTAGCCCATGGAAACCTTTTGATTTTAAGGAGATATTTCGTTATAGGGATATGTTTTATTTCAAAATTCTTAACGGCTACAAGGCTCAGCAACGACAGACAATCTTTAGTTATTTATGGGTTATTGTGGATCCGGCGGTGAGGATTTTATTTTTCACAATTATCTTTAATAAAATTGCAAAAGTAGATACAGGAGATGTTCCATACATTATTTTTAATGCAGCGGCTATGGCGGGGTGGACTTTTTTCTATTCAGGGATGGATGGCGCTGTTCATAGTTTGAAATCAGAATCAAATTTATTACAAAAAGTCTATTTCCCACGAATCTTTATTCCACTGATTCCTTCGATTATTCATTTTCCAAACTTCTGTATCCAGTTGTTTTTTACATTTTTATTACTTATTTATTATGGGTATTCTCCGGATGCTAGCGTCTTTTCTATCATCCCAATTTTGCTAATCATGGTGATTTATTCTTGTGCAATAGGTTTGTTGTTAACTACTTTAATGATCCAGTTTAAGGATTTGGGAAAGATATGGAGCTATTTTTTACAAGCCCTAACTTATTCGGTTCCATTAGCGTACCCCATGAATTTGTTTCCCGAAAATTTACAGAAAATACTAGCGTATCATCCGATTATTCCATTGATTCAGGGTTTCAGATCTGCGATGTTAGGGGCTAAGGGTTCTGTTATTCCATGGACAGACATCGGGGTGTCTTTTTTATTCTCACTTATATTGTTATATATTGGAGCTGTCATATTTAGATTGAGAGAACCTAATATAGTCGATGCCATTTAAATAATAAGAGACATGTCTGATATTGCCATTAAAGTAGAAAATTTATCGAAACGCTATCGTTTGCTGAGTCAAGGGAGGGGGAATAATTCACTTAAGGATTTATTACTATCTCCATTGAGGAATTTGAGAGAGATCGTTAGTTTAACAAAGCGGAATGTAATTGAAGCAGAACAAGATGATTATTTTTGGGCTTTGAAGGATAATAGTTTCGAAATTAAAAAAGGTGAGGTTGTTGCGATTGTCGGTCGGAATGGTGCAGGAAAAACAACTTTGTTGAAGATTCTTAGTAAAATTACCGCGCCAACCAGTGGGAGAATAGAGATAAATGGCCGAGTGAATAGCCTATTAGCGGTTGGTACCGGTTTTAATGGAGAACTGACTGGAAGAGAAAACGTTTATATGAACGGCACAATTCATGGAATGTCGAGGAAAGAGATCAATAGGAAATTTGATGAAATTGTTGATTTCGCCGGAGTAGAAAAATTTATTGATATGCCAGTAAAACGATATTCTAGTGGCATGGGTGTTCGTTTGGGTTTTGCAGTAGCTGCATTTCTTGAACCGGAGATTCTAATAATAGATGAAGTTCTTGCTGTTGGTGATATTGCTTTTCAAAATAAGTGCATGGGCAAGATGAGAGAAATTGGGCAAGAGGGCCGAACTGTTCTTTTGGTTTCTCATAACATGCAGACAGTTAAGCGACTCAGCCAACAAGGAATTTTATTGCGTTCGGGTAAAATTGAAATGATTGATTCAATAGAGTCTATTGTTAGTTCTTATATGCAAGGGATCGAAAAAATTCAGCAAGGATCTGATATTACACAGGAGATGCATTTAAGGTATCCTCCAAAGCTGGAAATACATCGTTTTGAGATTACGAATAGTTCAGGCAAGGAAACCCGTGAGCTTCTTATGGATGAG
>CAWUTK010000219.1:0-5752 GCA_963924785.1 uncultured Opitutales bacterium | reverse complement strand
GTTTCTTAAATAATTCTTTTTCTCGTTTATTTTCAGCCATTTCAATTATATGGCAGATGCGTGATAATTTGTACACTTAAATCTTCATCTATCTTTAGTTTGTTATAGAAAAAACTCCCCGCACAAAAAATTGCACCCCATTGTGGGATTTCACGAAATTAATAATCGCTTAAGGAACATTTAATAATTAAGATCTACAAGGTTCTCAAGGAGACTTGCCGCATACCATATTAAATAATTGTTTGAAATCTCTTTTGCTTGTTTTGCGTTGATTGATGAATTCAACTTTGTTGTTTTCTTTTATATGTATACCCCAAAGTGGGATTGTTGAGTTTGGTAGCATTGAGTATCTGAGGTCTCCAATAAGGCTAGGTGGACCTTGAGATTGATAAAGGTAGCCTTCTGAGAATTTTCTGAAACGAGATAAGTCGTAGGCGAGGGTAGTGTCTTCTGCATGCATCGATTTCTCTTTGTTACGAGTGAATACTTTGACCGTACTGCCTTCATAGATTTTGGGTTTGTTCCATGGTAATAGTGATACGGCATCAACATAATAGTGATCTTGATGTCGATATATCATCCTCCACAAAACAGTGTTGGCGATAGATGGCCTAATGGTGATTTCAGTGGGATTGTGACCTCTTTCTTCCGCTGTTGTATGAAGCACCGCTCTTGCTCTTTCTCTTTGAAAACAACCAAATGCAAGATAGCTTAGGCAAAATAGGACCCCGATTCTCGCAAAACGTTGGTTGTTCTTTAACAATGCCAGGACGATCATTGTTATTAGTGGTATTGTGAAAAGAGGATCAATGATGGATATTATATTCCATGAAACTCGGGTTTGACTGAAGGGCAAATAAAGCATCGTTCCGTAACTAGTGCAGGCATCAAGAAGGCCGTGTGTCATAGCCCCGACGATAGAATAAATAGCGACTTCATTGAATGACCAACGTTTCTTGTGAAAGATTCCATTGAGTAGTAATGCGACTATTATTCCAATGATAGGAGCTGAGATTAAGGAATGAGTAAAGTGTCGATGATATTGTAAGGTTAAGAGTGGGTCAGAGTCAGAATGGATTAATACATCAAGATCTGGTGCAGCTCCAGCTATAGCTCCTATGAATAATGCCTTTGGGATCGCATTGGGTTGTTTGAAAGCTACTGCCGCCGCAGCTGCGGCACCGAGGCTTGCCTGTGTTATCGGATCCATAAAGTAACCAGAGACTAAGTTAAGGTCTTTTAATGTCAATGGATGAAGCGTCCCTTGCGAAGAATCGGCTATCCTGCAAGGTCTGACTAGTGCAGGATTGGATTGCTACTCAAGCGAATGGAATTTGAGTAGTGACATATAAATTTAATCGGAGAGATTTTTTAAAAAAGAAATAAGTTTTTTCAATGTTATCAATCGAAGTTTTACTGAGAGAAACACGAGAGAATATCTCTAGGGTTCGATAGGGCTTACGGCGAGAAAGCGCATTAACCAAATGCCATGCGTTGTGCCGCATTTGCCTTTTAGTTGGCATAGTATTTTTCTGGGGTGTAGGCACTTGGAGTGGACTGAAAAAACTGGACCAGTTGTATATCTTTTTGGTTTCATTATTAGTCTCCTTTGTTTTAGAAAACCCAACACTGCTACTTTTTTGACAGATATGCATACAGAGGTCACGGTTCTTGATGGGCATTCAATGATTGTTGTTAAGGGATGATTCGTTGATCAAATATATAGATTCTCGTCCTAGTTTTTATTATAACGTATACGCCTGCTTTAACAGGCTATTTTATTGATTTGGCGTTTTTTCGCCCGAATTGGAGAGTATTAAAGTGATTATGCATGTAATATTAGGCATTACTCTTGTTTTGTTAGTAGAAAGGGTTATATTAGGCTTATGTTTAAATTTAGCCTAATATATCATGCATCCAAGTGAGTTAAGTTCATTAATTGTTTTTCATCGTAAAAAAGCAGGACTTACACAAGTTGCTTTAGCGAGTCTTGCTGGGGTGAGTCGATTTGTTGTTCAAGACTTAGAGGCCGGGAAAGGAAGAACAACGTTGAGCAATGTTAATGCTGTATTGGATTGTTTAAATATTCAATTAGTTGCTGAAGGACCTCTCGTCGATGCTTGGAAAAACCAAGAAGGTAATAATGGATAGTTTGGTTAAAGAGGTCTTTCGAGTAGCGGAAATTTATCAAGCAGGTTGCTTAGCTGGGTATTTGGAAGAATTAGATGAAGGGGTATGGCGATTTCGATATCTTTTAGATTACAAAGGAGCGCCTGTATCGCTGACAATGCAAGTTAAAGGAGAGGTTTATCTTTATAATGAATTTCCTTCCGTCTTTGATGGATTGCTGCCAGAGGGGCCTCAATTAGAGGCTCTATTAAGAAAGCATAAGATTGACCGTAAGGATACATTTCGTCAGCTGACTACGATTGGCGATGATTTTGTTGGATCGTTATCAGTGAAGTCGATTAATCTTACGGCAGCTTCTCATGTCACAGAGCATTAGCTTATGAGACGATGTCCCATAACTTTAGAGCCTGTAGATTCTGATCGAATTTATTCTTTAGATGGATTGAAGTCAGTTCATCCACGGCTGACTGATTTGAAATGTTTGGAAATCTCGCACGACGAGCAGTTAAAACAAGCGCGTTTACGTGCAGATAAAATGTCTATTCAGGGAGTTCAGCCTAAAGTTTCTGCAGTATTGAGATTGAAAAAACAGAAATTTGAACTGGTTGATAAAGGAGGGAAATTCATTCTAAAACCTAATCCACCACAGTTTGAAGAGGTTCCTGAAAACGAAGCGTTAACGATGAGAATGGCGATGACTGTTGGTATCGAAGTTCCCGCGCATGGACTACTTCATTCAATTGATGACAGTTGGGTTTATTTTGTGAAGCGTTTTGATCGGATAGGGAGAGCTCGTCGAATTCATATCGAGGATTTTGCTCAATTGTCTGGTTCTACTCGTGAAACAAAATATGATAGTTCTTTGGAGCAAGTGGCAAAAATTATTGATACGTTTTGTACATTTCCTGCTATTGAAAAACCTAAGTTAGCGATGAGGCTTCTTTTTTGTTTTTTAACAGGAAACGAAGATATGCACCTTAAAAATTTTTCACTTCGATCTTATGACGGAGTGGTGTCCTTAACTCCTGCATATGACTTGTTGAATACGACACTTATTTTGGAAAATACGAAGGAAGAGTCTGCACTGTCATTGATGGGAAAAAGGAATCGATTAAACCGAAAGCTTTGGATTGAATATTTTTGCATAGAGCGGTTAGGCTTAAATGAAGCACAGGTTGACTCGATTTTGCTTACGCTTAAATCTTCGATTACTCTATGGGAGCAACTAATAAAATCAAGCTACTTGTCTGAAGTGAATCAGAAAAAGTATAACGATATTTTATCTGAGCGTTGTGTTCGATTGGAATTTTGATCGTAAATTTCGATGATCGTATTTTGAATAAGAAGATCTCTGATATGTTGATTCTAGTCCAGTATTGAAGGGGGCTTTCTATTGATTCGTTTGTCTTAATTGATGAACGGTTTTTGTGTTTAAAAATTTTGAAATGGAAAAATAGAATTAGAAAGAGAGCATCAAATTAGAACAAATCCTCCACGAAATATATCAATTAAAGAGGCATCTATTTATCTTGGGATAAGTTAGCGGAAAATGTGGAGCGAAATACAGGAGAGTAAAATCCGTAAAACAAAAATCGGTAGCAGGGTTATTGTTAGACTGGAATCAATTGAAAAGTATTTGGATTGGTTGAGGGGTTGAAGGCGATACCTCGTAGGGAGCTATCAGTCTCGATGATTCTCAACAAAAAGGCTGTATGTTGTCGCCAACAATGTTGGCTCAATGACAGCAATGACTTTATTAACTTGTTGCCATTGTGGTTGTCATTTTGCGTTTTCATGAACCATCGATCCTTGTATGCGCCTAGGGCGTAGTACCTTATCGAAATGGTGGGCGGTACAGGACTCGAACCTGTTTTATCGATTTTTAGAAAAGTGAACCTAAGCGCCTTACTGTTATGTAAATATATGATTATGAGTTGAATAAGTGGTTTTATTGAGATGCAATAAGATGCAGAGATAGGTCGTGAAATGTATCAAAATGAGCTGATTTTATCAGTTATTTATCAGTTGGGCTGATTTTTAATACGACCCTTCTTTTAAGCAATATCAATATCAAGTGATAAGGGCATCAGCATGATTTATATTTAGTATATTGGTAGTTGCTCCTAACACTAAAATCGTAGACGTAGGCGAATTTAGAGAATTGTCAAATAATACCACTTCGCAGATAAAAAGGAAATGGATGATCGGAATTTGATTAGTTCTGTTTTGTTATCATCGCTTAGAATTGGGCTAAAATTGTTGATTTCAATCATATTTGCCTTGAATATTAGGAATGGACTCCCTATATTCAAGGAAAATGGTAGTCAGGAGATTAGAGGATGAATTGAAAAAACGAGTAAATAATGTTCCTGTTGTCGCATTATTAGGATCTCGTCAGGTCGGTAAGACTACATTGGCTAAGGGTTTGAAACTTGATAAGGCAATTCATTACCTTGATTTGGAACGCCCCTCGGATATTGCTAAATTATCAGATCCGGAACTTTACTTGAACAATTATGCTGGATCACTCGTTATTCTAGATGAAATTCAGCGTGTGCCTGAGATTTTTCCTGTTTTACGTAGTTTGGTTGATGAAAGAAAGGAATTAGGAGAGCGAAGTGCTCAGTTTTTAATTTTAGGTTCAGCTTCACCGGAGTTATTACGACAAAGCTCTGAGACACTGGCAGGGAGAATCAGTTATTTAGAATTAAGTCCGTTAAGTTTATTGGAAGTTGGAGGTGACCAGAGGAGAGTAGATGATCATTGGTTCCGAGGAGGGTACCCGGATAGTTATTTGGGTAAGGATGATGAAATAGCAAGCCAGTGGTGCGAAGACTTTATTACAAGCTACGTTGAGCGGTATTTACCACAACAGGGTGTTACGATGGACCCAGTTGTATTTAGACGATTTTTTTCCATGTTAGCCTATCAACAAGGATCTCTTTTGAATCTAAGTACTTTAGGTCGATCTTTAGGTATCGACGGTAAAACTGTTCGTCACTATATTGATATTCTAGATGGGTTGTATTTGTTAAGGCGACTTCCTGCGTGGAGTCGAAATGCAGGTAAACGTTTGGTTAAATCTCCAAAGGTGTATTTAAGAGATTCTGGAATATTACACAGTTTGATCGGCTTAGAGTCTCATGAAAATGTTTTAGGACATCCCATCTGTGGTCACTCTTGGGAAGGTTATTCTATTGAGCAGATTTTAAGTGTATTGCCAAAAGGGTGTAATGTTTGTCACTATCGTACTCATGCCGGAGCAGAAGTAGATCTTGTTTTAGAGTATTCTCAGGGGCATTGTTATGCGATAGAAATTAAACGAACTGTATCGCCTAAACTTACACCAGCTTTTCGTGAAAGCATGAAAACGTTGAAGGCGAAGAGAGGGTATTATGTTACTCCTATAGGCGAAACATATCCTCTTTCAGATGAAGTAGATGCCATTAGTTTATTGGATTTCTTAAAAGTGGTTGAGACCTTGTAAACGCCGGACGAAAACCGTAACACTAAAAAAGCCGGGCGTAAACCGTAACACTTCTCTAAAAAGGAGAAATGTATATGGAAATGAAGCAATGGACACGTGTAAGAAAGAACATATTAAACGAGGAGCGCAGCAAGC
>CAWUTK010000218.1:0-9657 GCA_963924785.1 uncultured Opitutales bacterium | reverse complement strand
TTCGTTTTACCAAGATTTAAGAGTGAAGGGTAAAAGTCATAAAGTTGCAACCGTCGCCGTTATGCGGAAGCTTGCTGTTCTCGCTAATGCTATTATCAAAAACAATGACTTTCAACTTGCATAAAACAAACACAGTTGCTTTGTGGTTAAATATCCGAAGAATCAGGTTTCGTGTGCTTTCGTGCTTTTCGTGGTTAAAATCGAAGAATCCGGTTTGATTCCCCTCATCTTTCTATTCCGATGGAATTGCTGAGTAGTTGTCTCGTAGAAATAATTTGCTAGCTAGTTTTACGTTTATATAGTAATAATTTATCTATTAGTATGAAGGGCGTATATTATTGTGATCGTAAGACAGGAGAATTGAAACAAGAGGTTGTTCCAGGTGAATCTTGGTTGAATTTTTTGTACCATAATCCATTGGGTAAACTGGCTCTGAGTGCTTTGGTGAAACGAAAGTTTTTAACTCAATGCTATGGCGGTGGGATGGATTTACCAAAATCAAAATCGCGGATAGCTGGTTTTGTTGATAGTTTGAAAATAGATATGAGTGAGGCATTGCTCTCGCAGGATGATTTCCAGAATTTTAATGAGTTTTTCATCCGGGAATTAAAGCCTGAAGCTCGACCGATTAATAATGATCCCAATGTGATTGTTTCTCCAGCTGATGGACGCGTGATGGTCTTTCGTGATATTAATCAATTGGATACATTCTTTGCAAAAGGGCAGGACTTTTCATTACAGAGCTTTTTGAAAGATGAATCGCTTGCTGAAAAATATATAGATGGCTCAATGGTTATATTTCGTTTAGCGCCTGTGGATTATCATCGATTTCATTTTCCTGCAGATGGGGAAATTACTGAATCGAAATTGATTAATGGAAATTACTATTCTGTTTCCCCTTATGCGGTGAAAAATAGGTTGTCTATTTATTGGGAAAACAAAAGAGAGTACAGTGTTCTAAAAAAAACGGTAGTTGGTGATATTTTACTTTGCGAAGTTGGCGCAACTATGGTCGGCTCAATTGTTCAAAATTATAAACCCAATTCATTGGTGAATAAAGGGCAGGAAAAAGGATACTTTAAGTTTGGTGGATCAACGGTTGTTGCCTTGTTTGAAAAAGGAAAACTTCAAATTGATGATGATGTGTTGCAAAATATGAATAAGGGCTATGAAACCATTATTAAAATGGGAGAACGGCTTGGTTGCGCTCTTTAGTTTTCACATTGATTTATTAACCATAGAAGGCGCAACAGAAGGTGATGCTGTAAATGTTCTTTACCGCTAATCGACACTAATCTTCACTAAGCATATAATGTGTAATAACCACTAGCCACACGAGAATAACGAAGCCAATTACTTTGTGTTTATTGGTGTTAACACTATAGTTAATAACAGTTCTTAAGATTCGTTAGTGAAAATTAGCGCAGATTAGTGGTTGGATTATCTTTCTTTTAATTTCAACAAGTTGCGCTAGCAGCATGCTGTGTTTTTGTCCCTTAAGTGGTTCCAAAAACACGAAGCATCCGTTAACTTCATGTCCTCTTTTTCCAGGGTTATACACTCGCAACCTCTCGATTTCCTTTTTACCTTTTAGTTAATTCAGCATTCACAAAGTAGTATTCATCGTTATTATGCCTCATTCAACTGTGAGAATGAGGCATATTTTGCAGCATATGCATTATTGAACTTTAGTATGAGTAGTATCGCACAATAAATGTGTTAGCTATCTCAATATTAATGATCAATAACTCTAGAATTAGTTTAAAAATAGGATTTCTGCTATGTACGGTTTGTAGCACTAATCTATTGTTCTCTGTAACCAAGACCTGGGCTTGTGGTGGCACAGGAAATGATTGTTGCATCATAAGTAAGTGATAGTTAGCTAAGGTTCTCTTTACAGTAAAGCAATTTAGCGTCGAGGTGGAGGGCCTTGAGGTTCTTCGCCTTGTGAAATATAGCCATCTCGATTACGATCGAATTGTTTGAAGTGTTGTTTGGGTCCGTCAAATTCGTTACTTGAGACTTTGCCATCGCCGTTTTCATCAAGTCGTTCGATGAAGGAACCGGGGCGGCTTTGTTGTCGGCTCCTTTCTGGACTCCCACGACCGCCTCTTGAGTTAGTGAAATTATCTTCATTTGGTTTTCCTCTATATCTAGCAATGATATATGGGTAACGAGGAATGATTTCGCCGTCTTAGTTTGTCGCAAATCGTAAGGCATTGCTTCCTGCGACACTTTTAACCGTCATATGGTAATGGTATATGCCTTCTGGGTATTCAGGGGTAGGAGAGAGCACTCCATTGCAAATGTCTAAGTCACCACTGCCTTCTTGGAAGCGATATTCATCTTTCCCGGTTGGCTGATATCTCGGTTGCATAATGGATTTTTTGCCATTTTTGTTTTTACCGATGGGGCCATAAGTCGGGAAGCCATCGAACATGTATCCCAATATAGGTGAGTGCTCTTTATTATCTAGTGCTTTTTGTAAACTGATCGCTAGTGCTTTAGTTTCTGGAGTTTTGAAGCCAAGGGCGTTGTTGCCCGAAGGTGCAAAGAGGATATTGATGGTAGTGGTAGCGTGAGGCTCCATCAGGGTGACCGCAGCAGCTGTCGAACACTTCCTTTGTCATGGCATCAATTAAACGAATGGGGTCAGCGTATAAATTGTAAAGCGGTATTCCATTTCTAGCGACACCTACCGGACCCATCGGTGTGTAGAGTTTGCTGTTTCCTTTTTTAGGTTTCCAGTAACCTCTTTTTTCTAGTTCGGGTTCTAAGGGGATTTTAAATTTATACTATTGTTCATCGATTGAGTTTGGATTCCTATCTCCTGAACCCGCGAGTTCATCGTTCCATGAACTCTTGATTTCTTGACCTTGGAAACTCGGTTTGTAGTTGGGGATGCCATTGCTTTCAATGATGAGGTTTTTGCCTGAGATGTAAGCTTTGGACTCCGCGTAATAGGTTTTGTTTTTCCAGCCGATGACCGGTGTGCCGTCCTTTCCGCTTAGTTGAGTGAAAACTGATGCCGGATTAAACGCTTCAGCACTTAGGTTTTGTGTGGAGGGTGCTAGGATGAGGAGTGTTAGTGTTATCGCCAGTTTGTTGAATAGGGTCTGATTCATGATGCTTGCAAGATGTTTCGGATTAAATGATTCCTTCGCTGTACCAACGTTCAAGTCTTTCAATGTCAGGGAAACCTAGCTGTTTCATTTTATCGAATGACGGTTGGAAGTCGTAGTTAAAGTAAATGTGTTCGGGGATTAAATTTCTATCTTTTTCAGTTAATGTTAAAAATGAAACTTTGTTTCCTACATTAGGTTCACGTGCATTGGGATCATTTTTCGTGATAGGTGTTTTATTATCCTTAGATAACTTTTTGTGCCAATTGAATGAGACTGATCCACAGTTCACTACAAGGGAGCCGTTATGATTACGAACTGAAGGTAGGTGCGAATGGCCTAAAATAACCATGTCGAAATCTGCATGAGCAAAACGTTCAGCAGCTTGAGTTGGCGTAAAAAAAGGAGAACCTGCCTTATCCTCATAATCGCGGTGGCCATGAATCATTTTGATTCGTTTGCCTTTCCATTCAATGTTGATTTCAGAGGGGAGTGCTTCTAGGTAGCTTTTTTGTTTTTCATCTAATAATTTCGAGACACCGGTATCTAGGTAAATAGGATCTGATTCAGAGGGGTTTTCTAGCACTGCTTCATCATGATTGCCAAGTATACAGAGTTCGCCTGCATTTTGCATAACCCAATTCAAGGCTTCGATGGGTTGTGGGCCCGCATGGAAAATATCACCATTGCATCCCAGCTTAAAGTGTACGTCGAATTTAGAAATTAAGCTGTTTACTACGACCAGGGAATCGATGTGAGAGTGTATGTCGCTGACGAATATTAACCTGTCTACGGAGTCCTCAATTTTGATAGTTTTGATTTTAAACTTGTCGGTGCTCATCTCTATACATAAAAATAGCTCTAAGATGAATAAGCAAGAAGTGTTTATGCAAATGGCTTTAGATGAAGCGATGAAAGCCGATGGGGAATTAGTATTCCCTAATCCAAGAGTGGGTGCAGTCATCGTTGAAAATGAAGAAGTCATTGCAACTGGTTATCATCAGAAAGCGGGCGAGGGGCATGCTGAAATTAATGCATTGAATGCATTAGCTGGCAAGCTATCCCCTGAGGCAGAGATGTATGTAACACTTGAACCTTGTTCTACTCATGGGCGAACGGGTGCTTGCAGTGATGCTTTGTTAATGGCAGGTTTAACGAAACTTTATGTCGGGTGCATTGACCCAAATCCAAATCACGCAGGTGAGGGTATCAAAGCGTTAAGGGCAGCTGGAGTAGAAGTCACAGTTGGATTATTGCAAGAAAAGTGTGAAGCGTTGATCCAAGATTTTGCTGATCGAATAATAGCCAATTAGTTCAAGGATTCTTTGTCTATTTATGACAGGATTAACAGAATATACAAGATGGATTTGTTTATTCTTAACATTGACTTTTACATAATCCATTCGTCATTCCAGAAGTATCCGTTTTCGTGTTTAAAACCGAAGCATCCGTCACCTTCGTTTTTTTATATGCTGTATCCTGACTTCTTAATTCTGACTCCTTTTTTCAGGGTCTTGGATTCGGGTGTTGATCGTGTATTGCTTCGATGGCATCAAGGACATCTTTAGTCAGAGTAATATTGATACTTTCAATGTTTGATTTCAGCTGATCCATTTTTGTCGCACCGATAATCGTGCTCGTTAGAAAGGGTTGTTGATTTGCGAAAGCCAGTGCCATTTGTGCTGGATTGAGCCCGCTTTTTTTCGCAAGGTTAACATATTTTTCGACAATGATATCTAGCTCGGGAGTGAGGAACCTTCCAAAACGATCCGTTAGGACGAGGCGTGAATTTTCGGGTCGTTGTCCATTTAGGTATTTCCCTGTGAGTATACCGCAACCAAGAGCAAAGTAAGCAAGTAGGCCCACGTTCTCTCGTATACTTATTTCAGCCATATCAACTTCATAGGTTCTGTTGGTAAGGCTATAATTGTTTTGTATTGATACCGGTCGTGGGATGTTCATTTCGTCTGCAAGCCTGAGGAAAGTCATTGCTCCCCATCCGGTTTCGTTAGACAGACCGTAGTGTTTGATTTTCCCTTCTTTGATCAATGCGCCCAGCACCTCTAATGTTTCTGCAATGGGAGTAATGGTTTCATCTTCTTTGTAAACAAATTGTCTTTCGCCTAATTCATTCGTGTTTCTGTCTGGCCAATGAAGTTGATAGAGATCGATGTAATCAGTTTGTAGCCGTTTGAAGCTCCCTTCAAGTGCTTGGCGAATATGGTGATTATTCAAGCGTGTTTTCCCATCACGAACCCAATCAAACCATTCTTCCGGACCGATGACTTTTGTCGCGAGTACGATTTTCTCTCGATTGCTTTGCTTTGATAGCCAAGAACCAATGTATGTCTCGGTTAGTCCTTGCGTTTCCTTTCTCGGTGGAACGGCGTACATTTCAGCGGTGTCGATGAAATTGACGCCTTCAGAAAAGGCATAGTCTAATTGTTCATGAGCTTCTGCCTCGGTGTTTTGTTCACCCCATGTCATTGAGCCTAAACAAATAACGCTGACGTCAATATTGCTGTTCCCCAGTTTCCTATATTGCATGATTCTTCGTGACGTTATGTTTTCGGTGGGAAAGCGTAGGCATTTGCGTTCTCACGGTATTTATTTCTGAGAAGTCTATCTTGAAGCTCGAAGCGGTGGTCGCTTCTTCGAGGTTGGCAACAATGTCGCCCCATGGGTTTATGATCATACTATGGCCATAGCAGTCGACCCCTTTCACTGTGGATCCTGTTTGATTGCACGCTACAATAAAGCACTGGTTTTCAATCGCCCGTGCCTTGATTAAAGTTTCCCAGTGTGCTTTGCCTGTTTTTTTGGTAAAAGCGGAGGGTATGAATATGATGCTTGCTCCATTTTCCGTGAGCGCTTGGAAGTGATAGGGGAATCTTAAATCATAACAGATCGACAAACCATATGTAATGGAATCATTTTTAAAGCAAACCGTTTTCTCTCCAGCCAAAATGGATGCGGATTCTTGAAAAGGGTTCGTTTTGTTCAGCTCATTGTCGAAAAGGTGTATCTTATCGTATGACGCAATTTCTTGACCTTGTTCATTGAAGACTAAACACCGGTTGTGGATTTTTGTGTCTACCGAAGAGGGGGCAAATATTGAGCCTCCTATCAGTAGTGCCTTATGAGCTTTTGCCCATGATGACATTTTCGCTTTAAGAGCTTCGTACTTTTCTATTGTAGCGAATCGCTCCGCACTTCTTGAGTCGGGCACCATGAATGACCACATTTCTGGCAGCACTATTACCTCGCCTGTATTGGTATTCGTTAGCAGTGTCTCTATTTCGGTAATATTTTCTTCAATATTATCGGTGGGTGAAAACTGTGCTAGGGTTATGTTCATCTTGTTGAAGTATTGTAGAAAGCGTATTTATGTCAAAGGCTGAAATTATTCAATTGTCATTGAAGGTTATACCGGAAGCGTCGAAAGACGTTGTTGTCGGATGGTATGGTGATGGATTGAAAATCAAAGTTAAAGCTCCACCAGAAGCAGGTAAAGCCAATAACTCGGTTGAAGCGGTATTGGCTACTGCATTGCATTTACATAAGCGAGATGTCGTAATCGTGAAGGGGCATACTTCTGCGAATAAAATTGTTTCGATTACGGGTATAACCCTGTCGGACATTAAGCGTATGATTTGACATAGGGTTCTTTGTTCATATTATTTTACATGTGTTGACACGTTATCCAGTTAAGCAAATTCAAGGAGATCGAAGAAGAGAGTGGTTTGAAGATGATCTTTTAGATTTAATTGTTTGGTATGATGACAAGGGTGGTGTCTATGGATTTCAACTTTGTTATGATACGCAGGAGATGAGTGAACATGCTCTCACCTGGACGAAGGATTCCTTAACGCATCATAATGCAATTGATCAAGGAGACGAAACTCCAACTAAAAATCGATCTCCTATAATGGTGGCAAATGGTCAGTATCCGAAGGGATTACTTTTAGAAGAATTTACGAATAGAAGTGATGGTGTCTCTGTTGAAATCAAAAACCTCGTTTTGGATAAAATCGAGACATACGTTTGCCATAACCCCGATTTAACGGGCAAATTTTGATTTCCTAAATCTCGTTTGTGATTGGGCCTAGTTTTCAGTAGCAATGTTTTGTTGCATTGCTTGATCTGCTTTGATCATTTCCATATTTCCTCGTAAGAGTATGCAAAATGAAGTTCCGATGACACCAAGGGTGTAGGCCATGAAGGCAAAATCTGAATATAATTGGGCGTTTAATAAGGTAGATTCCATGATTCTTTTTTTTAAGTTATAATGAGGTAATTAATGAAAGATGAATGCGTTTTATTGAAAAAAGCAAATACCACGGTTATTAAGTCAACCCAACCTAAGTGCATCTTTGCGTTAAGTAGCTATACCTGAGCTTACTGTGGATATTGATTTTTTTATTTTAATTTCAGTATTGTTTAAACCAGGAAAAAGGTCTGGTTTTTAAGGATTGTTTTTTTTCTTTAAAATAAACCTCCTGTATTCGCATAAATGCTTGATTGTATATATGTTTATGCTAAAAATTACTTTCAGTGATAGATAATAAAATAGCCATAATCCTAATGATACCGTTGGTATTTCTGGAATCTTTCGTTTATGGGGGGGCTATAATAGACTCAAATTATCTAAATTTAGCTGAAATCGGTGTTAATCGTAACGAAACGGTCATTGTTGTTACGGAAGGCTCTAATACAGAGTCTGATACGCTATATGTCGTGTCTGAGGTGTATTCGATGGAGTCAGTGCATCCTCTTTTAAGTGTGACCGCTATGCCAACCGATTTTGGCGATATCAATGGCAGCAGTGAATTCACTGCCCCTGATGTTTTTGTTGTGACGGGTGGATTGAATGAAGCGGCTCTTGAATCAGTTAGTGAAGTTTCTCTAGGGAAAATGGTTCGTCATCATGATATACTTTCAGTAAAAAATAGTGTACCCGAAGACATAAGGTTTTATGTTCAAGGGGATGAGGGACAACTGCTGAGTTATTCATTGAGAGCTAACCGGCAAGGTGTTTTGACTGAAAAGGATTTAAGGGTGTCTCCGCATGATGTGTTGTTTGAAAGCACTGATTTGAATGGGGATTTCCATGATGATGTTTCTTTTCAAAATGCGTCAAATGGGAGTGTCGTTAATTTTTATTCAGAAAATGATGGTTTTGGTGACGGTGATGTGATTGTTAATGATCAAGAGGAGTGGATCGCTGTAACTTGGGCTGACTTCGATGGGGATGAGGTTAAAGATTTATTTTGGCAGCATCGAGAAAGCGGTGAGATACTTGTTTGGTATTTTGATACCGATTTCGCTTATGTGGAAGATGAGGTTTTAGAATTAATCGAATCCACTGCAAATTTGATAGAAGTGGCTGATTTTAACCAAGATGGTTTCCAGGATTTCTTGTTGGAACAGGACGGTCAGTATGTCGTTCAATTATTAATCGGCCGTGATTTCAGTGAATCTGTTGCCATTAAGGGCATTTCCGATTCTAGCCGTGTTATTGAGGTTCGGGATTTAAATAATGATGGTTACCCTGATTTGTTTTTGGATGAGGAGTCTGTTGTTTATTTAAAAAATTTCAATAAATAGGTTTTGCACTTAGCTTTATGTGGCACGGATTATCTTTTATAGACTTTAGTTTAATCGGAATTTATTTTGCGGTTATTTTGTGCCTCGGCTACTTCGTCGGTAAAGGCGACAAGGATGATGATAGCTTTTTCATTGGATCGAGACGGGTCCCGTGGTTTGCCGTTCTTTGCTCGTTAGTGGCAACCGAGGTGAGTGCAATGACATTTCTGGGGACTCCTGGAACTGGGTTTTCCCAGAATTTCAATTACCTTCAATTTGGTATCGGTTCAATTTTTGCTAGAATATTTATCGCTTCGGTATTCCTTACAGCGTTTTATTCAAAGCGGTATTTTTCCATTTACCAATATTTGGGAGATCGCTTTGGCCATAAGACGAAATACACCGCGGTGGTATATTTTATACTAACTCGGTTGATGGCCTCCGGAGTAAGATTGTTGATGGCTTGTATCGGAGTTTCTGTAATACTCGGAGTTCCTTTGGAATGGTGCCTGCTGGTTTTCATGTTGGTTGCTATGGTCTATACTAGTATGGGCGGAATTAAGGCTGTCATCTGGACTGATGTTGTTCAGGGCATTGTGTTTATCAGTGCTGGTTTGATTACGGTCTGCTTTATTATTAACCACATCGGGTGGAGTGAAATTATCAGTTTAGGAAAAGCGTCTGGTCGTTTTGAATTTATTCATACCAAACCAACCGAGCCGGGAATGATGGCATGGTTGAAGGATTCAAATCTTTGGTTTCTTGCCATATTGAATGGGTTTATCGGGACTGCTGCTGCTTTTGGAACAGATCAGGACATTACGCAACGAGTGCTAACTTGTAAGGATGTGGCGTCTGCAAAGAAAAGTATGATCTTGAGCGGTTTTATTTCGATTCCGATTGCCGGGCTTTTCTTGTTTATCGGCGTTTCCCTGTTTGCGTATTACCA
>CAWUTK010000217.1:0-23275 GCA_963924785.1 uncultured Opitutales bacterium | reverse complement strand
CGTTTAAGGCTTCGGGTAATAAAGCTTGTGATGGTTGTTTTACCGTTTGTTCCCGTAACGGCGATAATCTTACCTTTCCAGAAGAGTGAGGCAAAGTCTAGTTCACCCAAAAGGGCACAGCCTGCTTTTTTTGCATCCACTAACCACTTGTGGTCAGAAGGGAATCCTGGGCTATACACGATGAGATCATGTTCTTTTGCGGTATAGGAATCAAATGACCGTTCGGCTTCATGACCGGCTTTTTCATCATAGAGCTTGTATTCAATGTTTAGCTTTTTTAAAAGTTCAGACAGAGCAATGCCGCTAACACCCGCACCAATAATCGCAACGGGTTTGTTTAGGTAAAATTTTATTTCTTCAGGTATTGTCATTATCTAAGTTTTAATGTGGCGAGTCCAATGATGGCGAAAATGAGTGAGAGTATCCAAAAGCGAATAACGACTTTTGATTCATGCCATCCCATTAGTTCAAAGTGGTGGTGGATGGGTGCCATTTTGAAAATACGTTTTCCTGTCATTTTAAACGACCCGACTTGTAGTATTACGGAGACCGCTTCTATAACGAAAATTCCACCTACGATAACCAAAGTAAATGGTTGATGAATCATAAATGCTATGGTTCCAATTAAACCACCGAGTGCCAGAGAACCCGTGTCCCCCATGAATACTTCGGCAGGGTGGGAGTTGTACCAAAGAAAAGCGAGACTGGATCCCAGCAATGAAGAACAAAGGATTAGTAGTTCCCCAGTTCCAGGAAGGTAACTAATAAGGAGATAATCGGAAATTATTTTATTCCCAGACGCATACGCCATTATTCCGAATGCTAGCGCAACCGTAACGGTGCAACCGATTGCGAGCCCATCGATTCCATCTGTGAGATTAATGGCATTGCTTGAGCCGGCTAGTACGAAAAAGAAAAATCCACATAAAGGAATAAAATGTAAATTGTCGATGACCGCTCCTTTGACAAATGGAATCCAGATATCGCCTACAAGTTCAGAGCTTAAATCATTAACTTTGAGGAATATTATAACTGCAAGCGTTAGGAGTGCTTGAGCTAGTAGTTTTGCTCTGCCAGCAAGTCCATCGCTGGATTTTTTGGAAACCTTAAGGTAGTCGTCTAGAAATCCGATTGCCGTAAGTCCGGTGAAAACAAGAAGAGATGTGATAATGTAGATGTTTGGCTTTGCCCATAGTAGAGTATTGACTAAGATGGAAATAAATATGAGTAAACCGCCCATCGTTGGTGTGTTTTTCTTTGATTCGTGCAGTTCGGCAAGTTTTCCAACAACAGAGGCATCTCTAAATGTTTGAGCCATTTTGAACTGCCTTAGCATTGCAAAGAGGCGAGGGGCCAGAATGAATGCTAACATGAGAGAGCATGCGCCAGCTAATGTGGCCCTAATAATGATTGAATCAAATAAGCGAAAAGGACCGTATATGTGTTCGAAATTTGATAAATAGCTTAACATGCTACCCCCCATTTGTTTTCAACTTCGCTAATATTAGCTTGCTGTGGGATTAGCTGTTCGAGTGCATATTTCCTGCTTCCTTTTAATAGGATCGAACCTTTGAAGTGCTCAATGACTGAAATGGCTTCCTCTGTTGTTTTGAATTCAATAATTGACACATCATTATTATCATTCTGAAGCATTCCCTGTTTGATAGATGAAGAATGTTCTCCTATTAATACACATAAGTCATTGTCTCTTAAAATAATACTTTCTCCCAATTGCTTATGTAATTGCGGTGCTTCTTTGCCTAATTCAGCCATGCTTCCTAGAACATAAAGTCTTGGTGTTTCGTCGAGAGTTGATCTTTGGAAATAATCCAGGCTATCCTTCATGGAGAGAGGATTCGCATTATAGCAATCAACAACAAACGTACTATTGTTTGTTTGAATGATCTCATTCCTATTCTCGGAAGGTTTCCATGCGTTGATGGCTAATTGGATTTGTATTAAATCAATATCGAGTTTCAATGCACAAACAATTGCCTGAGAAAAATTCTGGATCATCCCGTCGCTAATTAGAGGGAGGCTCAAGGAATAACCCAGTGAAGGTTCCAACTGTATTCCAAGTTGTAGCCCCTCACTGGATGATGCCTCAGTCTTTATGTCGCAAAGCGACATTTTGTCGTTTGTAGTTTGTTTAACCCTATTTTCGTTATCCGTTGAACACAGGATAATAGCCTTACCTGTGTTTTTACGAAAGTTTTCAAAGCGAAGTGATTCCTCGTTAATTATGAGGGTAGGGTTGTTTCTTGAGCATAGAAATAATTTGCTTTTTTCCGCTGCTACAACCTTTTCGCTTTCTAATTTTTCTAAATGAGATGTCCCTATATTCGTGATGATGGCATAATCTGCTTGAATCATGTTAGAGAGAATTTCCATTTCTCCTGGTTGATTTATGCCAGCTTCGATTACTGCGAATTTGTGTTTTGCAAGATCTATGTTTAGCAGTGAAAGAGGGACTCCGAGTTCATTGTTCAAGTTTTTATCGGTTTTACACGTTTGCTCTTCTCCTAAAATTGAATAAAGTAAGTCTTTGGTAGATGTTTTTCCGCAACTACCAGTTATTCCTATAACAGTCCCTTTGAACGAGAGGCGATGTTGAGTTGCGATTGACTGTAATGCCAATTTCGTGTTCTCGACTTTTAACTGTGGAAGATTGAGAGAAGGAATAAATTGTTCTACTAGAGCAGTGCTCGCACCTTTTTCAGCCGCTTGCTTTAAGTAGTCGTGTCCATCTTGTTTTGCCGTTTTCAAGGCAACGAACATATCGCCTTTCTTAAGACTTCTTGAATCAATTGAAAAACCGGTAATGGGATTGCACACGTCACTATTCCATGAACCGTTTGTCGACTCCATTAATTGATTTTGATCGAAGGTCGGCATCGGTTAAAACAATTGTTTAATTTTTAGAAGTTCTTTTGCTGTTTGTGCGTCATCAAATGGAACAATTGTGTGTTCGAAGACTTGAAAGTTTTCATGTCCCTTACCTGCGATTAGCAAGCAGTCCTGTGGTTGGCACTCATCAATTGCATTTGAAATGGCCTGCCTTCTGTCTTCGATGAAATTTATGTTGTCGTTGTCCGTTGTCGCTTGCACCATGTCTTTGAAGATGTCTGCAATCGCTTCTGTTCGTGGATTATCAGATGTTGCCCAAGCTTTATCGGCGTGGTTTAAAACTGCTCGGGTCATGAGCGGCCGTTTTTCTTTGTCTCTATTACCTCCGCATCCAAATACAACAAGGATTCGACCTTTGGTTATGCTTTTCAGCATTTTCAATGAAACTTCTAGTGCGTCAGGAGTGTGTGCATAGTCTATAAGTACTGAGAAGGGCTGTTTTGTTGTTACGGGTTCCATTCTTCCTGGAACGCCCTCAAATCGGGGGAGCTTATTAATAGCTGATTCCAATGAATGATTCGAAGCTTTTAGTATGGCAAATGCTGCAAGCAAATTTGAAATATTAAATCCGCCTAATAGGGGCGATTTAACTTCGATAGATTTATTATCGAAACAAAGAGTGAATTCACTGCAACGTTCATTCAGATTAATGTTTGTTGCGCGAATATCTGCATCGACAGATGTTCCAAAAGTGATGATAGATGTTTCTTGCGGAATACGTGAAACGAGTTTTTGTCCATGCGCATCATCAATATTTATAACTGCATGCTTTGGGGTATGTCCATTTCTTCCGTCAAAGAGTGATGCCTTGGCATCAAAGTATGAATCTAGAGAGTTGTGGTAATCTAAATGTTCATGACTCAAATTGAGAAAAACGCCAATGTCGAATTTTATGCCATAAGTCCGATGTTGAATTAGGCCGTGTGAGCTAACTTCGAGTATAGCATCTTTGCATCCATTTTCATTCATTGTGGCTAGCATCGAATAAATGTCCGCTGATTCAGGCGTTGTTTTGTGGGATGGAAGTGTTCTGTTTCCTAGATCGTAACGGACGGTTCCAAGTAAGCCCGCTTGGGTGTTCTCGGTTAAAAAGTATTGGGCAAGCATTGATACGGTCGTTTTCCCATTGGTGCCTGTAATGCCGACCATCTTGATTGCTTCGTCTGGAGAATTATAAAATTTTCTAGCCAGTTGAGCTAAGGCGATTTGAGCATTTTCAACTTGTATGTAGGGGACTTTGGTGTGAGCGGGAATTTCATCTTCGGAGATGACTGCAACTGCACCGCGTCCGATTGCATCATCAGTGAAAGTATTTCCATTTTCCCTTAGGCCTTTAATTGCGAAAAAAAGACTTCCAGGTATGACGCGTCTACTATCAGTTGTTAGACGAAAAACTCGTGAATTACTTGAAACTTTAGAATTTAAGACAGGTAAGTCTTGAAGTAGATTTTTTAGGGAAATACCGTTTTTATAATTTTCTGATAGTTTATCTTGTTGTTCAGACATTATAAAGATTGAGCTAGTGGTTGGATATGAAAGTGCACACATTGTTGTCTATAGCCCCGGCTGTGTAATAGAGGTTTGATTTGCGGCAATGCTTTGAACGCGAGAAGGGGAGGGAAGTATCCCCATATGCCGAATAACTTGTTTCGCAATGTTTTTAAAGGAAGGTCCTGCGATGCTACCACCGTAGGCAATACCTCTGCTGTTTGCGTCATCGACAATGACGGTTATGACGATACGAGGATCGTTGGCAGGAAGAAATCCTATGAAGGATGCGACGTGATGATTTTTAGAATATCGGCCGTTTATGATTTTTTGAGTTGTTCCTGTTTTTCCGGCTACTTCAAAACCCTTAATCCCAGCCATGCTTGCAGTCCCACCTTCTTTTGTAACTTCTTTAAGCATATCTACCATAGCATCTGCTGTAATAGTAGATACGACACGATGTTTTACTTTTGGAGAAAAGGCGATGATCGGACGGTTTGAGTCATCAAAGACTTGTTTGAATACCGTTGGTTTCATTAGCACTCCATGATTGGCGATAACCGCCATTGCATTATGAATTTGCATGGCAGTTACACCTATTGCATGTCCCATCGGTAGGCGTGTTATCGTTAGGCCATCCCACTTTTTGACAGGATGTAATATCCCGCTTACTTCACCGCTAAGGCCTAAGTTTGTTCTTGTCCCAAAGCCGAATGCACGAGCGTACTCATACATTTTGTTTTCACCTACCATCATTCCCATAAGTGCCGCCCCACGGTTACTTGACTTAATAACAATGTCTTTAACGCTAAGCATTTTATATTTATGGTGATCAGAAGGGAGCTTAACCGATCGGCCTTTGTATTTTACTTTTTCAAGGGAACAGTTAAATCTATCATTAACTTTAACGATTTTCTCATTTAAAGCGGCCGAAGTTGGAACGATTTTAAAGGTTGAGCCCGGTTCAAATATATCTGATAGGGCCCTGTTTCGATGACTGTCGATAGGGGACTTCCAGAAACTATTTGGGTCAAAGTCAGGATAGTTTCCCATTCCTAGGATGTAACCTGTTTTTGGTTCGCTGACGATGATGGTCGCTCCTTTCGGAGTGTATTTCTCTGCAATGACTTTAAGTTCTTCTTCAATTGCAGATTGTATGACTTGATCAATAGTTAAACGTATGTTTAACCCGTCTTTCGCTTGTACTTCGCGAGTTCTAAATTGTGCTATTTCTCTTTTCCGTCCATCGCGCTCGGTTTCTCTCCAACCATCTTGCCCTCGAAGGTAATAGTCCATGAACCGCTCGGTTCCCATGACTGAATTGCCCTCTTTATTGATGAATCCAATTAGATGTGAAGCTAGGGAACCGCCTGGATATGTCCTTTCAAATTTACGGTTCCCGTAAACACCCTTGATTTTTAAGGCTTTAATTTGCTTGTAAACATCTTCGTCGATGGAACTCGCTAGTTTTTGCCAGCGGCATTTTTTAAGTTCTTTAGAATGGCTGCCAGATATGAATTGTTTATCAAACTTTGCTATGATTACTTGAACTGGGACGTTTAAGTATTTCGAAAGTTTTTTAATTTTAGCAATATCTGTTGAATCGGCTGAGTGCGGATCAACCCCAATCGTTATACTCGATTTTGTTGTTGCGAGTAAATTTCCACTAGAATCAACGATGTTACCTCGTTTTGCCGCAAGAACAGAAAATTGCTTCCTATTGTTTTCTGCAATTTGTTCTAACTTACTTTGTTCATGGACGTGTAGATAATAGAGCCGTCCTAGTGCGATAGTGAAGCACATGGACAATGTTATTGTGATTACAAAAAATCTTGCTCTACATATAAACGAGGGAGGCATTCTTTAATTTGCGCAAATTGTCAGCGCTGTGCTCTTGGGTTATTTGAAGCGACACTGTATGCCGCTTTATTGCTTTTACTAGCGTGTGTCCATGCACTTTTTGTGCTGGTTTTATAAAGAACGATTTCTTGAGTGGGTGAGGTGGGTTTTAGTTTTCCCGCAATAGCTTCTCTGAGTACGGATGGTTGATGGGCTCTTGCTTCACGATCATTTGCAAGTCGAAAATTCCGTTCAATCTTAACGATTTCATTTTCAATGCTTTTGATGTGTGTTGCGGTTCTTTTTATTTCAAGGCGTTGCCATACTAGGCTCATTGAGAATAGGCCAGTGATGACCAATATGCATACACCTAAGCAAATATTGGTCGGGGAGAAAATAATGAGATTTATTTTTTTTGTGAGTTCTTTATTCATTTTGCCTTATAGTTTTTGTAGCATTCGTAGTCTTGCAGATCGGCTTCTAGGGTTGCCGGTTAATTCTTCTTCAGATGCACTAATTGGTTTTGAAAATGATAATTTTGCTTGAATAACCCTCTGATCCTGTGGGCGAGAGTCTTTTGAGCTTTCAGGTCTTCCGGCCATTTTTCTGAAAAATCGTTTAATCATACGATCTTCTAGTGAGTGGAAGCTTATAACGATTAGTTTCCCGCCTGAAGCAAGCTTCTCAAAGGCTTTAGGTAGGGCTTCTTCGATAACACTTAATTCTTTGTTTATAGCGATTCGTATCCCTTGAAAACTGAGTGTAGCAGGGTGACGTTTGGCTCTCCGGATGGATTTCCCTTTGACTGCAGTCGATATGATTTCCGCCACAGATTCAGTGTTTGATAAAAGGTTTTGCCCTCGTGATGCCATTAATGCCCGAACGACATGCTTCCAGCGAGTTTCTTGTCCGTAGTTCCGTATCGCTTCAACAAGCTCTTGTTCGCTTGCGTTTTCTAGGAAATCCGATGCGCTTACGGTCAATGACTGATCTAGGCGCATGTCTATGTCAGAGTTAAACTTAAATGAAAAACCGCGATCAGGGTCATCTAGTTGAAAAGATGAAACACCCAGATCAAATAGAATGCCATCGAAGTCTGTATCAGTAACGGTATCCAGTTTGCTAAAGTTTATATTGTGAAATTTAAAGTTATTTGGGTAAAGTTTAGAGAGGGTATTTGCTTGTGTAAGCCGATCTTTATCGCAATCAAGACTCGTAAGCTGAATGTTTTCGTTTGATTCTAAAATCCCACGAGAGTGACCGCCGCCGCCAAATGTACAATCCAAGAACCGTTGATTTGGTTTAGCACTGAATAGGTTCAGCACCTCATTGATTAATACTGGTTTATGGGCCACTCGTAAAAAGCCGGAATGATTATTGTCTAGCTCGTAGAGCATTTGTGAGAAGACCCCTTAGCGCATTGAAGAGGGTCGTGTAGTCTGATTGTTTTGCCATTTGCTCTTTTCTTGTTTCTAGTTCACCTGGATGAAGGAAAGAGGGTTTTAGCCTTGGAGAGAAATTAACCCCTGAATGATGTCTTAATTCAGGACGGCCAAGAACTCCCGCATTATTTAATTTTCGATTAAGAAGTTTCATTTGTTTAGATTACAAGTTTGATCATGGTTTTGCGTATTTTCTCCATATCAGGAGAAAGTTTCATTGGCTTTTCTTTTGTATTTTTCAGCCATTTTTCATAATTCTCAAAATCCCAAATCTGAAAATAATTGAGATAACCAATCAGTATAACGTCTTTTGTTATTCCTGAATGTGTCCTTAGTCTTTCATTTAATCCGATTCTCCCTTGTTTATCGAAAGAGTATTCTTCCGATTGAGAGAAGATTTCTCCAAAAACACGTTGCATGTGGGGATCCGCTTGGCTGATTTCTGACATCCTCTCTTGGATTTGGCCTATCATTTTGGGAGGGCAGACGTTTATGCAGCCTTCGGGATTAGGCATACCTAAATATTGTGCGTCCTTTATTCGCCACTTGGAGGGCACGGTTACGCGAAACTTCCCATCAAGATTATGACGAGAACTCCCAACGAAAATTCCAAGTTTATTACCAAGTGTAGACATTATATAACCATTTAACTGAACAACTCCCCCATTTATCCCCATTTATCCCCACTAGTCAACATTTTTGTGTTTATTTGTGGAAGAACGGCTTTTTTACTATCAACGATTGCAAGAATTGATATTTATCTCATTTTGAGAAGATGTCATTTATTGAACAGTCCGACTATGACCGCATTATGGAATGCATGCCGATTCCGTGCGTTGATGTTGTTTTAGTTCATAAGGGAAGTGCATTAATGGTGAAACGGGAAAATCGACCAGCTAAAGGAGAATGGTGGTTGCCGGGAGGGCGAATTCAGAAGGGGGAGTCCTTGGCGGAAGCAGCTTGCCGAAAAATAGAAGAAGAAGCGGGATGCGCGGTTAAGTTAGGCGGTATTATTCATGTGGGTGATACTGTTTTTGATGATGGTCCAACTAGGGTCGCTGTTCACACGATTAATATTTGCTTTGCGGGTGCAGTTGATGAGATGCCGACGGGAATTGTTCTTGATTCTCAACACCATGTTTTTCAGTGGGTTAACGTAATTCCTGATAGTGTTCATCCTTACATTGAAAAGTGCTTGTTGGGTGCAGGTTTCAAGAGGGGTTGAGTTGGAATCTTTATATTTTTGCACTATATAAAGTAAGATAATTTATTTTAAGTATATTTTGGCATTATCTATGCTTTGTTTATTGCGTGGATATCGGATTATATCAAAGTGCAAGTGCCTTAGATGGCTTACAACAATATCAAAATATTATCTCAAGTAATATTGCGGCTAGCCATGTGGCGGGTTACAAGAGGACTGAGATTAGTTTTGAAGCGATTCAAGCAGGTGAAATGTCCGCTCCAAATAGTGATAAGATCCATGGTTCAATACCGGCAAGTTTTGCCTCTATTCGTGGACAATTAAATTTTTCACAGGGCGAAATACGCCAGACAAACAATCCTATGGATTTTGCTTTATCTGGAGACGGATTTATGGTTGTTGAAAACCCTGCAGATGAGCAAGTTAAGTATACCCGTAATGGTCATTTTTATATTAGCCCAGAAGGAACCATTGTTGACAGCCAAGGATGGGAATTACAGGGTGAAGCGGGTTCTATTAAAACAAATCCGACAGCTGGTCCTGTTACCGTTGATGTTAATGGTCAACTGTTTCAAGGGGAAACGTCTATTGATGCGTTCAAAATGGTTGCTTTCGAAACCCCTCATGAGAAGTTAACTAAAGCAGAGGGTGGCTTTTTTATAAAAGAAGAAGGTGAAGAGGGTGAAAAGGCAACTGAAGTGAAGGTAATGCAAGGTTTTTTAGAGCAAGGTAATGCTAAACCGATTAGAGAGATGGTTGATATGATCAGAGTATCAAGGGCTTATGAAATGAACCGTAAGGTTATTCAAGAGTTGGATGGTATGATGGGACGTGCAATTTCGACACTAGGTCAAACCCGATAAAATTTAAAAATATAAAGTAAAAGGATAAACTTATGAATCTATCATTATACGCAGGTGCTACCGGAATGGAAGCGGAACAAATGAACCTCAATACAATCGCAAATAATATTGCGAATGTTAATACCACAGGTTTTAAGAGAAGTAATACCGAATTTCAGGATTTACTTTATCATACTCCTCGTTCTGCTGGTGGTGAAACTGGAGACGGGAACGTTCTTCCAACCGGGATTGAGTTCGGTAACGGGGTGAAAGTTGTCTCAACCGCACGTGTTCATACGCAGGGTAAACTTAAGCAGACGAATGACAATTTAGACTATGCTATTCAAGGCGTTGGTTTTTTCCAAATCCGATTAGCTGATGGTTCTGACGGATATACTCGTGATGGTGCTTTTAAGGCTGGTCCAGATGGAAATCTTACTACTAGTGATGGTTTACCTTTGTCGCAGGCAATTCAAATTCCTGCAAATATGACCAACCTTTTTGTTTCTGCTACAGGAGAGGTTTCTGTTGAAACACCAAATGGAACACAACAGGTAGGTAATTTACAATTGATTCGTTTTACCAATCCAAGTGGACTTAAGAGCATGGGTGGAAATATTCTATCTGAGACAAATGCGAGCGGAACTCCTGAAATTGGGAACCCTGGTCAAAATGGATTTGGATCAATTCAGCAAGGCTTTTTGGAAATGTCTAATGTAAACGTTGTAGAGGAAATGGTTAATATGATCACTGCTCAGCGTGCTTACGAAATTAACTCTAAGTCGATTCAGACTTCTGATGAAATGCTTAGAGCAGTTGGTTCACTAAAGAGATAATGCAGATACTTAAATTTAGATTTTTGTTTAAGATTGTTTTTGTTGTTACAGCATTTGCTGTGGTGCCGAATGCTTATGCAGGAGTCTCGGATTTATTAGCACCAGTTAGCAATAAGCCTGAAGCAATTAGTCGTTCGTTTTCTGAAAACGCTCATATTAAGCCTGAGTTGAATCAACGTAATGTTCTTCGAGCTGATGAATTGTTGTTTCATTTGACTTCATTGATTACCGATAAATTTCAGTTATCCGGGAAACTCCAAGTTTATTTAGAGAGAGGATGGGGTGATTTGGCGTTAGCGAGTAAAGTTTGGGATCTTGAGATTGTTGATACTATTCCGAGAAAGATGGACAGTAGGATGCTTGTTCATTTTCGCCTAAAATCTCAAGGTGAGGTTGTTGGAGAATGGAAATTAGGTGTGTTGTGTGAATTGTGGCAAGAAGTGTATGCTGCGAATAAACCGATTAATCGTGATGATGCTTTTTCTAGTGAATTATTAAAGACTGTCACTGTTGATGCGTTGAAGCAGAGTCACAGTTTAGTTACCGTGGATGAAGAAATTGCGGGTTATGAGTCTATTCAAACAGTTTCAGAAGGGAATTTAATAAAATGGCGACATGTTCGTAAAACTCCAGTTGTTCGAGTTGGGCAGTTAGTGGAAGTGTTAGCTCAAGAGGGAATTATGACTATTTCTGCGCAAGGTATTGCAATGCAGAGTGGGACAGATGGTGAATTTATTAAAATTAGAAACACGCGTTCAAAAAAAGAGTTTCAAGCAAAGGTTGTAGATGAAAAAACAGTTAAAGTATATTTTTAAGTTATTTTGCGCTAGTTCTGCGTTATCACTCATGTTGGCTTCTTCGGTTAATGGAGCTTCATTGTGGCTATCTAGTACCAATAACGAGCGGTCGATTTTTGCAGACATACAAGCATCAAGGAAAGGCGATATTCTAACTTTGATTTCGAATGAGTCGTTGCAATTAGATTTGAGCGATAAGACTTCCGTTGAGAGAACGGGCGCAGTGGACAATAAGGTGACATCATTTTTATTTCCTGCGGCAAACAGTGGTTTAGGTAAGCATAATGGTGCGTTGCCTGAGACTTCCATTGCTACATCAAAATCTCATTCTGGAACGGGTTCTATTTCTAAGGGAGTGACTATTACTGCGAGAGCAAGTGTTGTTGTTACGGATGTATTGCCTAATGGGAATTTAGTCGTTGAAGGTGGACGAGTTGTTTCTTTTGCCAATCAAACTTATTATGCTGTTTTAAGAGGAATTGTCCGACCAAATGATATCAGCAGGGATGTTGATGGTTCGACTAACAATAGTTTGAAGAATATGATTTATTCTCAATATGTTGCCGATGCACAAGTTGAATATATTCCAAAAGGATCTATGGCTACGGCTTCCAAGCAGCCGTTTATGCAACGTGTCTTAGATAAAATTTCACCGTTTTAAGGTTTTATAACAAAGCAAAATGAAAAACATTTCATCAAAATTAATTTTTATTGTAACCATACTTTTTCTAGTAGGGCCTTTATCGGCTGCGCGTATAAAAGATATTACTTCAATTAAAGGTGCTCGAAGCAATCAATTGATGGGATATGGCTTGATTGTAGGGCTTGCTGGACAAGGTGATGGAAGAATTGAATATACTGAGCAAGCTATTATAAATGCACTTCAGAGATATGGTATAAAAATCACGAAAGCAGATAAGGCTAAAAACGTGGCAGCGGTAATGGTGACTGCTGAAATTGGGCCGTATGCGAAAGAGGGTACTAAAATTGATGCAAAAGTTTCTTCTATGGGAGATGCTGAATCGTTACAAGGTGGAACGCTTTTACAGACAGCGTTAATGGGAGCTGACCAAATTGTTTATGCTGTTGCTCAGGGACCTGTCGCGGTTGGTGGATTTAAATTAGGCGGTGGTGGTGAAGGTGATGCGACTGTTCAGAAAAACCATCCAACGGTTGGTATTATTTCTAATGGAGCTATTGTCGAACGTGAAATCCCGATGAATGTTGTTGAAAATGGTAGTATTGAATTATTGCTACAGAATCCGGATTATATGTCAGCGGTTAGAGTTGCGGATCTGGTCAATTCAATTCATCCAGACTCTGCAATGGCGGAAGATCCGACATCAGTGAATGTGAAAATACCTGAAAGATTTAGAGGGCAAGAGGTTAATTTCATCGCATCGCTAGGACACTTAGATGTCATTCAAGATAACAAAGCTAGAATTATTATTAATGAAAGAACTGGTACTATCGTTGCGACATCTAATGTTAGAATATCAAAGGTTGCTGTGAGTCATGGTTCCTTATCCATCAACATTGACCCTAGTATTTCTGTTAGTCAGCCGAATTCCTTTACATCTGGTGGGGCAACTTCGAACGCTGATCCGAATAGAGCACTTAAAATTGTCTATGATAAGCTAGGTAGTCCGATTATTGATGAAGCAGGGAATCCATTGCGTTGGGGCAATGTTATTTTAGGTAGGAATGATGAGGCGATTCTTGATCGTTCAGGACAAATGGTGCGAGATTTGACTGGAACCATTGTTCGTGGAAGAGATATTCGTGAGCTTGATAATGAACTTGATAATTTAGCGGCAAATGACGCCACTAAATTTGGTGCAAACACTGAAGTCGTGAAAACGTCTGATGTCAGTGTTAGTGAAGCCCAAGGGGGATTTAAAATAGTTAATGACTATCCTACTTTAGAGCGCTTAACATCTGCACTCAACTCTTTGGGGGTAACGACTCGTGAGATGATTTCAATTCTTCAAACGATGAAGCAGGCAGGAGCCATTCAGGCAGAGCTTATAATTAATTAATTTAGACTAAAATGGACGCAATATCAGGATTTACATCAATAGGAGGAGACCCAAGAGAGGTCTCTAAATTGCTCACGGCCAATGTTTCTGATGAACAGAAGGTTGCAGAGTTAGCCCGTCAGTTTGAGAGTGTCTTTGTTCGTCAATTTTTGGATGAGGCACTAGCTCCAATGATAGATGGGGCTATTGAGGAAGGTAAGTCGAAAAATGATATTTACCGCTCATTTCTTACAGACGCTCTTGCAGAGAAAATTACACAGAAAACTGATTTTGGGTTTTCATCAGCTTTACAAATGCAATTACAATCAAAATTTAATATAAAAGATGGTTCAGGTAGCAACACAGTCAAATAGTATGAGCGAATCCTTTCCTTGGGATCAACTTGTCGACACTTTAAGATCAGAACTCCAAGAGTATGGAGGACTCGTTGGTTTACTTGCTGAGCAGCAGGTAAAGATTTTACGCCATGAGCCAAGCGAAATTTTAGAGGTTAATAAGTCTGTACAAATCCAAATGGAAGCGAGTAAACAGGTGTTGACTGATAGAGAACGACTTGTGTCTCGTCTAGCGACAAATACTGGTCATTCAAATAAAGTGACTTTGACTGAAATGTTGCCTCATGTTCCTGGTCCAGAAAGGCCTATGTTTGAAGGACTTATTGAAGAAATTAATCAATTGATAAACGTTGCAAGACGCAGATTGAAGCAAAATCAATCACTATTGGTTAAAATGTCAGAAGTTACTGACCAACTGCTATCTGTAGTTAATCCACAACCCCAGACAACGACGTACAATCGAAAAGGAAAAATTTCTCGTGAAGGAGATGGTTATAAAACTTCCATTCGTGCAACGGTTTAAAGTCTTATTGACATATTTACTAAAAATGCCAATGTAATACCCCCTTATCAAAGATGATCACTAATATAGAAACAACGCAGCGCTTTATAAAGAACATTAGTAAGCTGGAAGGACACCAGCTTAAGTTTCAAGAGCAAATCGCTACAGGTCAGAAGATTACCAAACCTTCTGATGATGGAGTGCAGTTCGGTCGTGTTGTAAAACTAGAATCTGACAAGAGAAATTTAATACAGCTAAATCGTAATGCTGGTGTAGCAGAAGATTTGATTAATGTTTCAACCATGAATATGGAGAAACTTCAGGATATTAATGTTCGGGGACAGGAAATTGCTCGGATTGCATCTTCTGGCGTAAATGCTACAGGTAACACAATGTACCTTGAAGAAGTGAACCAATTGATTGAAGAAGCTGTAAATAGGGCAAACGCTTCATTTCAAGATAAATTTTTATTTTCAGGAACAAAAGTAAGTGCTGAACAAGCACAAGTTGATACTTTAACTGTTACTAACGGAACCGTTTCAGCAGGTGATACTTTTTCTGTGACTATTGATGGGACAACTGTTACAACTGCTGCTTTATCGGCAAGTGCCACTGCAGATGATGTTGCGACTGCACTTGCGACTGCAATTAATGCTGATGCAACCACGAGTGCTTTAGTTACTGCAGCTGCAACAGGAAGTTCAACTGGAACATTGACTTTAACCGCAGATAAAAATGGGGTAGCGTTTACCGCTGGCAGTGGAAGCACGACATCGGCAGGAGGAGGAGCTTTGGCTTCTATAAATACAACTTCTCATTTATTTAGACCCTTTGACGTTACACGTAATTTAGTTTCAGCAACTGCGACTACAACTGTTACATCTGGTGCAGTGCAAACTCCAACTCTTTCAAATGCAGGTGAGACTCCTGTTGCTGGCAAACCAGAAGTTGGTTTCGCTAAAGCTCCAACCGTTACTGTTATTGGTGATGGCTCGGGTAGCACGGCTACAGCAATATTGAATGGATCGGTGATTGATACGGTTCTTGTTAATGGTGGAACAGGTTATACGAGTGTTCCCACTGTAACGATTGCTCCTCCTAAAGTTTATCGAGATACTTTGACTGTTTCTGCTGGAACGGTTACCGCAGGTGATACTTTTTCCGTTCAAGTTAATGGTTCAACTATTACAACAGCAGCGTTAGCCGCTAGTGCTTCTGCCAGTGATATTGCGGCAGCACTAACGACGGCTATTAATAATAATTCAAGTGCGAAAGCGACAGCTTCTCATACAACAGGCAATAGCACGATTTCATTAATTGGAACTACGTCTGATGATACTTTTTCTGTCGAAGCAACATCGACTACTTCAGCGGGTGGAGGTGCTACGACTTATGCTTCTTCCGCTTATTTAGCTACTGCTACAGCGACTATTAATAATGGGGCTGTAACTGGAATCACGGTTACAAGTATCGGAGATCATTATACTGAACCACCAGCAATTACATTGACTGGCGGCGGCGGCGGCGGCGCTAAAGTCGAAGCAACTTTTAGAGCAAAAATTGAAGAGATTGTTATAGACACTGCTGGAACGGATTATTCGTCTGCAACGATCGCCATTTCTGATGAAAATGATATTCAATCTGTTCAGTATAGAGGTGATGCCACATCGAGTAAGTTTTATATTTCAAAAGACCAAAAAATATCAGCGAATTTAGATCCAAGTAGTAATGATGCTGTTTTTTCAACGCTTATTAATAATTTAATTTCGTTGAGAAATGGATTATCTGGTTCTCGAGCTAACGCAACTGAGACTGCGCAAAATGTTGGATCTAAATTAATTTCTTATGAAGACCAGTTGCTATCGGGATTAGCAGAAATGGCCGGTAAGCAATTAACCGTTGATTCATCAAGAGAGTTTCAAAGCCAAGAGTTTTTGATGAATGATGCGATGATTTCAAATGCTGTTGATATTGATTTAGCTGAGACAATGATGAAGTTGACTGAAGCTAGAACAGCCTATCAAGCGGCGTTACAAACTGGTGCAATGTTAATGGGAAGTTCCCTATTAGATTATATTTAATCAGCCCTTTCTTTTATTTAATTTCTTTATATGCAATATAAAACAGAAACAGACCTAGAGCCAGGCGAGGAAAGACTGAACCTTGGTGCACAAAATGTTTTTAGTTTACCTCAAGGGTTGTTCGGTTTTCCAGAGCTTAAAAAAATGGAAATTATTTTCAATAAAGAAGAACTTCCGTTTATGTGGCTTAGAGAATCTGAGCCTGACGGTATGGCTTTTGTTGTTATTGAGCCAGGAGGAGTCATTCCGGATTATATTATTGAAATTCCGGATAATGATGTAGAGGTTTTGAAAATTACCGCTGAAGATAGTCCATTGATACTAAATATCGTAACGATTGGAGGGGATGATCCTGGTTCGATTACGGTGAATTTAGTGGGTCCTATTATTATCAACCGAGTTACCGGTTCAGGAAAACAGGTTATAATAAGTAATCACGAGAAATATTCAGCTAAGTTCAGATTGTCTGATCTGTTGGATTCCTAGGATTACAAGGGGATTTAACAATGCTTAATTCCTTTACGAATATACTCTAGATAGGGTCTTCGAATGCTTATATTATCTCGTAAGGCTGATGAATCGATATTAATCGGTGAAGATATCGAGATTAAGATCACAAAGATTGAGGGCGAGTCTGTTAAGATAGGCATTAATGCACCTCGGAGTATTTCAATTTTACGAAAAGAGATTTTAGATTCTATTCGAGAATCAAATAAAGCTGCTGCGGTAGGAGTTTCTTCATCAAATTTATCACAATTACCAAAAGCAAGTTTGGCGTCATCCGCAAAGGGCCTTTTGCAAAAAATTGCTGCAAAAAGAAACGTAGATTGATTAGTACGCAATATCCGATGTTCCATTCGGTGACGATTTTGATTTATAGTTTCTGTGATAGGTGAAAATTCTTGAGGGCCTCTGGGAGACATTAATTGAACCTTGTTGAAGGTGGATTATCGTATCATCAATTGAATCTTTCATTGTATTTATTCAATCCGAATCAAATGTTCTGGTCGGCGCTACTAATTCTTAAATCCTTTAGTGGAAAGTTTGTTTTAGTCTAGTTGGTTGTTAACTCGTTTCATGTTTAACTTCGACTTTACTGTATTTAAACACTTTCGAGTTCTCTGCGCTTCTTTCAGAGTGATTAATTGATTTTTTTGATGAATGGAGTTAGTTGTTTTAACGCTTTTTATTGAGGTACTTTTCAGTCGATTATGTGTTGGCGTTTTTCTATTGTTTTGTCGTGTGATTAAGATTGAATGTTCTTGTTTTTTATGCGAAAATAATAGCTTGATTCGGTCTAAATTAATTTACATTTGATTGGGGCTGTTCATTTGTAACAAAGGCTTATTGTCGGTAATGTTGTATGGCAGACAGTATTGTTAAGATAGGCTTGGAATGGATAACGATCTTAATGTTTTCTGTTTTATTTAGTAAGTTAAACTGTCAGTAAATAGAAATGAATTTATGCGTATTTTAATTACAGGAGGGGCGGGGTTCCTTGGAAGTCATTTGTCTGAGAGACTTTTGAATGAAGGACATGAGGTTATTTGTTTAGATAACTTATTCACTGGTCGAAAGAAGAATATTTATCATCTTTTAGATAATAAGGCATTTGAGTTTATACGTCATGATGTAGTTGATCCTTTCAAGTTTGAAGTTGATCAAATTTATAATTTAGCCTGTCCTGCATCGCCAGTTCATTATCAGTATAATTCGATTAAAACAATGAAGACTTCGGTCGTGGGAGCGATTAATTGTTTAGGATTAGCGAAGCGAACAAAAGCGCGCATTTTTCAAGCGTCGACATCGGAAGTGTATGGAGACCCCGCTGTTCATCCTCAACCAGAAAGCTATAAGGGGAATGTGAATACGTTAGGACCTAGGGCTTGCTACGATGAAGGTAAGCGTGCTGCTGAAACATTGTTTATGGATTATCATCGCCAGAACGACGTCGATGTTCGAATTGTAAGGATCTTTAATACGTATGGTCCTAGAATGCATCCTAATGATGGACGAGTTGTTTCAAATTTCATTGTTCAAGCATTGAAGGGAGAAGATATTACAATTTATGGAAAGGGACAGCAAACTCGTTCATTTTGCTATGTTGATGATTTGATCGAAGGGTTTGTTCGCTTGATGAATCAAGATAAAATAATAGGACCTGTTAATATCGGGAATCCGTCAGAGTTTACTATTAAAGAACTGGCAGAAAAAGTAATTTCGCTGGTAGATACTAAATCAAAGCTTATTTATGAAGATTTACCAGAGGATGATCCTCAACAGAGAAAACCAGATATTACATTGGCGGCAGAGGCACTTAAGTGGGGTCCTACGATTGAATTGGAAGAAGGCCTGGGTAAAACAATTGAATATTTTAGAAAAAATTTAAAATGATTAGTGCGATTTTAAAACGGTTTGCAGGTGGGCATTATAAGAAATTCTTAAAAAAAGCACGACCTGTAGTTGCAAAAATTAATGAGCTGGAGATTGAGTATCAGTCTCTGTCAGATGAAAATCTGAAATTGAAAACTCAAGAGTTTAAAGACCGCATTAAGGGCGGTGAATTATTAAATGACCTCCTCCCAGAGGCATTCGCTGTGGTGAAGAATGGCGCTCGTCGAATGAGCGGCCAACCAATTACCGTTTGCGATCATGAAGACACATGGAACATGGTTCATTACGATGTGCAGTTGATTGGTGGCATTGCATTGCACCAAAATAAAATTGCAGAAATGGCAACAGGTGAAGGTAAGACACTTGTTGCAACCTGTCCCTTGTATTTGAATGCCTTAACTGGCAGGAATTGTCAGTTGGTTACAGTTAATGATTATTTGGCTTTACGTGATTCTGAATGGATGGGCCATTTATTTAATTTCCTAGGACTTACCGTTGGATGTATTCAGAATGATATGGATCCTGCTACTCGAAGGGATATGTACTCTAGGGATATTACGTACGGAACTTCTTCCGAGTTTGGATTCGACTATTTACGTGATAATGGGATGGCCACGAATAAAGATGATCAAGTGCAAAAGGATTATTACTTTTGTATCATTGATGAAGTTGACTCTGTCTTGGTTGATGAAGCGAGAACGCCATTGATTATTTCAGGTCCGATGCAAGATGATCGACCTATGCCTTTTCGAGAATTGAAACCAGCTATTCGTCGATTATTTAATAATCAACAGAAATTTTGTAGTCACTTGATTCGCGATGCAAAGAAACTTTTGGATAAAGAAGGGCATGATTCTGAAGATGCGATGATTAAGCTGTACCAAGTGAAACATGGTATGCCTAAGAACGAACACTTGCTCGCGTTAATGGAGCAGGGGCCAATTCGTAAAAGTATTGAGAAATTTGACTTAGAGTTAACGAGTGACTTTAATAAAAAGAGAGCTTACCAGATTAAAGAAGCGCTTTTTTATATTATTGATGAGAAGAGTCATAACGCTGATTTAAGTGAGCTTGGGAGGAATACCTTAAAACCAAATAATGCAGATGCGTTTGTATTACCTGATTTGCCGAGTCTTTATATGGAGATCGATAAAAAACTCGATTTGTCTATAGAAGAGCGTAATCAGGAAAAAAATAAAGCCCAAGAACTTTACGAAAAAATTAGCGAAGAAATTCATTGCATCAGTCAGTTGTTAAAAGCTTATACATTGTATGACCGTGACAAAGAGTATGTTGTCAAGGAAGGCAAGGTCATGATTGTCGATGAAAATACAGGTCGTTTAATGTCGGGTCGTCGATGGAGTAATGGTTTACATCAAGCTGTAGAAGCGAAAGAAGGTGTGACTATTGAGAAAGAAACGAAAACTTATGCGACGATCACTATTCAGAATTACTTTCGCTTGTATGAGGTTTTAGCTGGAATGACCGGTACTGCAGAGACTGAAGCGTCAGAGTTTCATGACATTTATAAATTAGGTGTTATGGTTATTCCGACTAACACTCCTTGTTTACGTGTGGATGATAATGATGTGGTGTACAAGACAAAGAGAGAAAAATTTCAAGCGGCTGTTGATGATATTAAACTTTCTCATGAAAAGGGGCAGCCGATACTTGTCGGATCTGCAAGTGTTGAAGCATCTGAGACTTTGAGTCGTATGTTGAAAAAGAAAAATGTGACCCATAGTGTTTTAAATGCTAAATATCACCAACAAGAAGCTGAAATCGTTTCTCGAGCGGGTCGGAAAGGCGCAGTTACTATTGCCACTAATATGGCGGGTCGTGGTACGGATATTAAGCTCGAAGAGGGTGTCGCAGAACTGGGTGGATTATTGGTGCTTGGAACAGAGCGTCATGAATCACGACGTACCGACCGTCAATTAAGAGGCCGTTCTGCAAGACAAGGTGATCCTGGGCATTCTAAGTATTATGTTTCTTTAGAAGACGACCTCATGCGTTTATTTGCGAATGCAGGACCAATGGCTAAAGTGCTGGAAAACAACTTTCACGAAGGGGATGTATTAACCCATCCATGGTTGAATTTTGGAATAGAGAACGCACAGAAAAAAGTAGAACAGCAAAACTTTTCTATGCGTAAACGTTTGCTTCAGTATGATGATGTGTTGAATCGTCAAAGGGTGGTTATCTACGGCATTCGGAATGATACGATTCATACCGATACTCCAAAGGAAATTATTTTCGAATTGATCGAAGAAGAGCTAGAGCAACAGATGGAAGCTGTTCCAGATAAATCTTACGGGGATAGTGAGTCAGAGGAATTGTTAGCTTTCTATAATTGGTTGAACATGACGTTTCCTCTTGCTCTTGAAAAGGATGAGATTTTTAGCAAAGATCGAGAGGCTCTTTACGATTATTCGCTTTCTAAAATTAAAGAAGCTTACCTTATTAAAGAAAAAACAGAAAGTCCTGATGCGCTGAAGATGTTAGAATCTTATGTGATCATTAGCACTATTGATCGTCATTGGCAGGATCATTTAACAGAGATGGAAGAATTGCGGCGTAGTGTTGGCTTGCGTGGTTATGGCCAGAAGGATCCTTTAAATGAATATAAAAGTGAAGCATTCATTTACTTTGAGCAAATGATGGGTGTTATACGTTCTGAGATTTGTTCTGGAATTTTTAGATCTGCGACTCGATTGGAATCATTTCAAAATATGTTAGAAATTTTGAATGATAAGTCAGTTGAACAAGGCCCCGACAATCAATCGTTACTATCGAGTATGTCTGCTCAAGGACCAGCTGCGCAAGAAGCAGAGGAAGGAGAAGTCACGCTTCCAAATATTTCGATTCGTCGTGAGGGTAAAAAAGTGGGACGAAATGATCCTTGTTCGTGTGGTAGTGGGAAAAAATATAAGAAATGTTGCGCCAATGATGAGTGATTAACCAAGTGTGAACTTTGTTTTAAGTTGATATGGGCAGACTGAATTTTTGTGGATCTCATTTGAAGACTGTAGTCCTATGCATGGATGCTATGGTCACGACATTGCTCAGACGCCCAATGTTGATGAGTTCGCTTCAGATGCATGTATTTACCCCAACGCCTTCGCTTGTACAGGTGTTTGTGCGCCAAGTCGCGCTGCAGTGATTACGGGAATGTATCCTACATCAATTGGAGCACATCATATGAGAACAGGGCATATAGATAAGAGTTTGCCTGAGTTGCCAACTCCCTATAATGCCTTGCCTCCAGCTCATGTGAAATGTTTTACTGAATATCTTCGTGGTGTAGGGTGTTATTGTTCTAATAATGAAAAAACTGATTATCAGTTTCCTGCACTAGTTACGGCTTGGGATGATTGCTCCTCTAATGGGCATTGGCGTAATCGGCCTGAGACTGATCAGCCTTTTTTTGCAGTGTTCAATCCTAGTAATACACATGAAAGTGGAACGTGGCCTGAAAACTGTAAAAAGCTTTTAATTGATCCGAATGCTGTTGTTGTTCCTCCTATTTATCCTGATACACCAAAAATTAGAGAGTCTCTTGCTGGAATAGAAATTCCTAAACATATCGAGGGGCAAGCTTTTTTAGGAGAGTTTGAAACGCCGGAGAGAGAGTTCACTTATCACAGTCGCGATCGGTATGATACTTCTTATGATCAGGTGAGAGGGGTTCGCACGAAACGCGATAAGTATATTCGAAATAGTTATCCACATTTAAGCGAATCATATTGGAAGCTTTATTCGGATTATGTCGGACTACATAAAGGCCAATACAAAATTGAAGTGCAGGCTCATCGGATCGGCTTTGAAGAAAGCGTGATTAATGAAATCGTACTTTTTGTAAATTAGCATGGAAAGCACGGACACTTTATCAGATATTGAATACAGTGTCCGAGAGCAGTTGTTGCTTTTTACTACAATATATGTTGTTTCGATTGAAAATAGTAAATCGATTAACAGTGTTATTTTAGGGGAACTAAGAGGCTCTGAAGATATTCACACTTACTCTCATAAAATAAATGATCGATTTGAAAACACTTATGTTCCTATCAGCGAAGTGCCTATTACTCGACGTTTTATTAATCAAGCCACTAAAATTGCGAACGATATATATGGGAAAAATATGCGCGTGTTACATACTCATCGGGGTAAGCCTATTGATGGATTTTGGTTTAATGTTATGAAGTCTGGTGACATTACAGGTCTTCATAAGCATAATAAGAATGCATATCTTTCCTCCGCATATTATTTAACGGTTCCAGAGGATTCAGGGAATATTGTCTTTAGGGAAGGCGGCAAGGAATTTGAAATAAAATCGATGAGCGGTGAATTGTTGATTTTTCCGTCTCAATTAAGTCATAAAGTCCTTAGAAGCAATAGTTCGCAGGAACGTATATCAATGGCGATGAACTTTTATACACTACCTCTTGTTTGGGAAGATGACAGCGGGTTTTAATATTGGCTTATATTCTAAAATACTGTTTTCTTATCGAATGAGACGTTCTCTTATAAATTTTTTATTATTGTTTTCAATTGGTTTTATTTTTTCCG
>CAWUTK010000216.1:0-5926 GCA_963924785.1 uncultured Opitutales bacterium | reverse complement strand
GCTTGCTCTGACCATCAAGTATTACTTTTGTTCTTATTCGCGTCCATTTTTCTTGATCCATGTACATTCCTCCTAGTTTGGAGGGTGTTGCACTTTTCGTCCGCTATTTTCTCTGCTGCACTTTTGCTCCGCCATTTACACTCTTTAACGCCACAATTAGAAGAGGAATTATTAGGCTTTGATAACTGTGAGGCGGGGGCATTGCTTTTGCAGAAATGGAAATTTTCAAATGATTTAACTCGTCCCATAAAATTTCAAAATGTTCCCAAAGCTGCAGCTAAAGATGAAACGATGGCCGCATTGTTAATGCTAACAAAGCAGGTAATCGAGGATTTACCGCGTGAAAAGCTTAAGGGGAATTTTACTAGGATGTCTAAAGAGTATGAGCCTGACGCTAAGTTGATGAAGTTGCTGAAAATATCTCAGGAAGAATTGTTTGAGGGATTAAAGTGGACGGTTGAGGAATTTGATAAATTATCAGTAAGTCTGAAGGATTAACGAGTCGCTATTGACTCGCTTAAATAGATAGAACGTTGATTGCTCATAAGGCCTGTTTACGAAAGGGAAGAACTTTGGGCTTTAGTATGGATCGGAGACTCGGTTGCTTTGAACCTGTGAGAACCGCTGTTTAATCGATTGGTTTATGGCGCCGATTTTTTTCTCTAAATTTACCGTTTCTTCGATGGCTTCTAGGATATCCCATTCATTTTGCACTTTATCGCCTAAGAATTCCCAAATCCACCATTTCCTTTTCTTTGGGTCCCAGTTGTACCCTTGTTTTTTTGCAGAGCCTTTAGCTTCATAGGGCACATTGTAGTAAAGTTTTTTAAAGCCGGCCAGAGAGGACGAAAATATGTTGAGTAAGTGGTTTTTATGTCGAGTTCTATATTCGCTGAGAAAACTTTCTAATGTTTCACCTTTAACATAGATTATTTGATTTGAAGATTGTGCCGGAGGGGTATTGTAAGCCAATGCATATTCTTCTTTCTGAGTTAGTTCATGCTTATATTTAAAAAAAAATTGGCTATCGTTCTCTTTAGGGAACTCAACGGCAATAATTGTGCCCTTATCTTCTCCTAGATTTATCGCATGGTTATGTATTGAAATTACATTATCGATGTTTCGATGTAGGCGAGCAGAACAAAACCTCATTTGGCCAATTTGGCAATGCAGTATAGGGAAGATGTAGTCCCGATGATATTCTTCGCTACACCACATCATTTACTTGTTGTTTGTGTTCCACTCGTTAGAGGAATTAATGAACCATGGATAGTCAATGTTTTATATAGTTAGCAATCCCACCGAGTCGTCGAATAGTAAGGGTTTTTAAAATTTGAGTTTAACCGGGAGTGTGTTATCTTTGGTGGATGGTTAAAAAACTGCTTGGAATGGCTTTGCTGATTATGGTAACGAGTTGCACGTCAATTGTTAGTAAGCACCCAATTGGGAATTTAGCTAAACGAGCTGACACTATGGACTTCAATGGCGTTTGGGCAGTAGATGACCAGGTCTATATGGTTTCCCATGCAGAGGATGGCACGTTTACATTAGGATTTATTAGTTTTAATGATGATGTTAAAGGTTTTGATGTGCAGAATCGTGAAGGAATGGTTTGTAACCATAAAGGGATCAAGTATTTAAATGTTAAATCTGATAAGGTGATGGATGAAGGAACTGAGGATGGTTTCTTTCTCTTAAAGTATAATAAAATGGATGATGATCATGTTTTGTTATCATTTATAGATTCAGTGAAATTGAAAAACCTTATTGAACAGGGTATTGTTAAGGGTGAAGTTGATTCGAAAAAAAACCTTTATATTGATGTGGATTCTGTGGAGATAGCCGAATTAGCAGAAAAGTATGACTTGTTTGAGAAAGAAGATGTGGGCTTGCTGAGAAGGATTCACTCAAAAGTTAGCAAAATGATTGAATGAGGATTGCATCCAAAGGGTCGTACACGGAGAATTTTCATCGAGATCGATTGAATGCTTGCCAGAGGGATAGCTGGAGTTAAAGTAAGAAAATAAATGAGTTTTTTTGATAAATTAAAGAGCACGTTAGGCGGAAAGAATGATGGCCCTTTACCGGGAGAGAATGATTCTGAGAGCGGTATTCGTGAAGCTAATGAAATAAGGTTCAGCGCTAAACGGTTAGAGGCATTTTATCAGACCGATTACCCAGGAGTGACTGTGGCTGTTACTTCTATAATCCCTCCAATTATGGAGTATACTTTTCAAGATAAGCAGGTGGGGAACCATTTTATGCAAGAGAGGGATGCATTGGGGAAGGGCTTCACGTATACCTCGAAAAAAGGGGGTCTACGTGTGTATGAAGATCGAACTGTATCAGAATAAAGTTTGATTGAAAGCAAGCGCAGTTTTTTTTAGTAGGCCGATTCTCCGTTGAACGGGTTAGGATCATTTTTAATATTATGCTCCATCGACTTGTTTTCCTCTGATTTCATAACGATTCTAGGTATACGGCCGCCTTGCACCCAATTCATTCGCGTAGGTATTATCTCATGTCATGCCGGTATCGGCAACTTTTGATCATATACAGGCTCGCTCTTGAACTGGCATGGTTTAAGCAGATAAACAATTAGTGGATTTAAAGAAAATCTATTTATACGAAAATGAATATTAGTGCACGAAAAGAAAGGCTATCTAGAAAGCTATTAGGCGTAAGCAGCGCAGAAATCGATGCTCATTTCAATATGGTTCCTGTTGATTATTTCTCATTGAATACTGATGGCGATATATTATTACACATTAAAGCGATTAATCGTTTTTTGCATTCCGTTTTAGACGCTGAATTTCAGTCATCTTTGAACCCTACAATTACATGGGTTGATAATCTTTTAACACAGCAAACTGAAGTTACAGTTGTCACCTGGGATAGAGCGGGTCTTTTCCATAAAATAGTTGGATCGTTGAGCTTGTCGGGTTTTGAAATCATCAAGGCAAAGGCAGTGACAAGGGCTGATCACATTTCGATAGATAAGTTCTGCTTAGGTAACGCAACAGATAAAAACAACTATGAATCACTGGAACTCTTTGAAGACTATATTGAAGATAGTTTAGTTATAGGGGCAGACCTCAGCAAGGATATTGAATTTAAGAGAAATGTTTTTGATGGGTATTTAGCCGAGGACGCAATGACGCCTATCATTCTTATTGGGCATGAAGTGAAACGCTCTGATGCACTTTTAACTATCAACGCATCAGATGACTTCGCACTGCTTTACGACATTTCTAAGACAATATATCAAAGTGGTTTTGATGTTAAAAACGCTAAGATTGAAACTAGTAACGGCGTCGCGACCGACTCCTTTTGTATTGAGAAATTACACCAGTCAAATAATGATATTTCTGAATCTCTTCATGAATTGAAGCTCTCACTCACAAAGAAAATCTCAAATCGATCTCTTCTGCTGAAAGCTGTCTGAGGTTGACCGCTAGAGGTGTGAATAGTCACGAGCCCCATAACTGATATTTCAGAAAGAGTTTTCAATCGGGGGTTGAACTATAAACGGGGGATGGTCATTCCACCATCGATGTTGATTACTTGTCCAGTTGAGTAGGGGAAGTTTCCGGTTGCAAGTGATGCAACGGCTTTGCCAATGTCGTCAGGGAAGCCCCAGCGTTTGGTGACGCAAAGGCCTTCTTCGATTAGTTTATCATACTTTTCTGTAACGCCAGAGGTCATGTCAGTTTTAGTGACTCCTGGGCGCACCTCATACACGGGGATGTTGTAGTCTCCTAAACGTGCCGCGAAAAGCTGAGTGACCATGCTTAATCCCGCTTTGGCAACGCAGTATTCTCCTCGGTTTACAGATACAACCGTTGCTGAAACGCTACTGACGTTTACGATGCAACCTTCAAAGTCCTTGTTGCTTTCTTTTTGTTCAATCATCCAGTTTGCCGCCCTTTGTGTTAAAAAGAATGCCCCTTTTAAATTGGTTCCAATAACGTAATCAAAACTATCTTCGGTTGCTTCTAATATATCTTTACGTTCTTTAGGGGCGACGCCTGCATTATTCACGAGTACATTCAATTGACCGTATTCGTTTTTGATTTTATCCAGCATGGATTGCCTTGCTGTTTCACTGCCGATATCACCTTGGCAATAGATAACCTTTGCGCCGGTTGCTTTTAACTGACTGATGGGCTCTGACAATTGTGATTCATCTCTCATGCCATTGATCGCCAAGTCGAATCCCGCATTTCCTAAATATTGTGCAATTCCAAATCCTATTCCACGGCTTCCGCCAGTTATAAATGCTACTTTTTTCATGATGTTTTAATGTTTAATTATAAAGCCAGTTTTTTAAAGATTTTGCCACGAGTGGCATCATTAGATAAGTCATGAGGAATCCTACAATAGGGCATAGTATTAAAAGCCTCAAGGCTAACGGCAATGTTTCAAGTGAAGGATTCAGCGTTGACTGTAAGATGAATAGTATCGGATAGATTCCTATTAGCGAAGCAAGATACATCTTGAACTTCGAGGGTGTTTTGTTGGATGCGACACCCTCAACTTGAAACCATGTTTCTAGTCCTGTTTTCTTCAATACAGTTTCTTCCTCAACGAGACAATCTAGTTGTTGATAGTGTTCCTTACGTAGGTCAGATTTTTCCCAGTGTTCAAGAAACTGATGGTTAGAGAATTGAAAAATAACGGCCATTACTCGATCGCTGGGATCGTAATGTCGAATCGTGCCTTCGTAACCGTCAAAGGTTTTTGCTAAGCTTTCACTTGTCATCAACCATTGAGCGAGTAGAAGGGCTTTACCTTCTCTTGCTTTTCGACTGATAAATGTTGTGACGACGTTCTGGTTGTTGCTTTCCATTTTTGATTACGCGACTTTCTTCGCTTTTGCCTGAGCAATCGCAGCCTTTCTTCCTTTTTTATATTCAGGACCATATATTCCTTTGTCGTGAACGACGCACCCAGTGCAACTCACCACATCGGCCATTATCTGGCTACACATAGAGCAAGTGATACAGGTTTCCTTGGGATCCATTGTGCCTTTGTTTATAATGTCATTCACGCAGTTTGGATAAGATAAAATTGCTCGACCTAAGCCAATAAGTTCAGCGTAGCCTTCCTTTAGCATACCCGCCGCAACCTGTGGCATGAGTGTTCTCAGCCAAGATATTCCACAGGCAACCATTGGGAGTTTAGGGAACTTTTGCTGAATTGACTTAGTAACTTCTGCCATGCGAACGACGCCTTCGAGAGGGTGTTCTGGAGGAGGAGGGGCACCCGCAAGAGAGTTGTCATGTGGTCGATTCCAGTGGGGTTGGAATCTTGGATAACCTAAAGATATGCCTAGAAATGGAACTTTGATTTCTTCGCATTTTGCAATGAGTTGCATGGGTTCTGACAGGTCAGCTTCGATAGAGCCTTCTTCTGCTTTGACGCCCCATCCATATGGATAAGGTGATGGTTCCATCATAGTGACACGAGTCGTTACAAAGCTTTTAGTCAACGCTGATTGCATGCCTTTCATGCAATCCATAAAGAAGCGTGTACGGTTTTCAAATGATCCGCCGTATTTTCCAGGTCTTTCTCTAGCACCTAGCAACTCGGCAACTAAATAACCGTGGACGGCTTTCATGTCGACTCCATCAAATCCTGCTTCTTCAGACATTTTTGCCGTTTCGATGTAGTTATCGATTAAGCTGTCCAGTGCTTCGTCGCTGATAATCGGATCCTCTTTTGTCAATCCTAACGGTTCATCGAGTAGGGGATTGTGTTGCGCGAAAATAGGAGCAGGGAACCCTTGTGGTTTACTGTATCTGCCGGAGTGGGTGAGTTGTAGAATGAAAACAATATCATGACCGCAGCTATCTTTTGCCGCCTTACGTGTTTCTTCAACCAGTCTTTTGTATTTATCAAGGTTGCCGCGATTCATTACAAGTTG
>CAWUTK010000215.1:0-3333 GCA_963924785.1 uncultured Opitutales bacterium | reverse complement strand
CCGAGACAAATTGCATCTTATTGATAAAGGGTATGCTGTTTGGGCGAGGGCACTCGTGCCTATATTGAAAGAGGTGGGCCTAAAGATAAATGCCAGTGCTTTAGTTGTTGAAAGTAAAACAACTACGCCTGCAAAAACAAGCAAGTCCAAAACTACTGGCAACGTAGCTGGAATCGATTCGTCAAAAATTTTAAATGAAATAAACCCGACAACCAACCTCTGGTTCGATCAACCTGGCAAGGGCTTTGATCAATCATTGGTCATAGGCAACGGAAGACTGGGCGCCATGGTGTTCGGCGGAGTCGACGAAGAACTAATTGTTCTTAACGAAGAGTCTGTCTGGTCCGGATCACGTGGAGAAAACAATGTTCCTGGTGGTCATAAATACCTTCCAGAAATTCGACGTTTGTTGAGTGAGGAGAAATTTAGTGAGGCGAACGGGCTGATGAAGAATTTTGGAAAAACCAAGGGGGCACCGAAATACGCAAAAGGCATATCGCCATTCGGTCGTTATCAAACACTTGGGAATCTTCATCTCAAGTTCTTCGGTAGCACTGACACTGTAGAAGATTACTGGCGTAAACTGGACCTAAACACTGCTTTGGGAAGCGTGAATTACCGACGCGGTAAAACCTCATTTAACCGTGAACATTTTGTGTCGACTCCGGATGATGTGTTTGTCTCGAAATTTACCGGACCGGTCTCCTTTACTATTTCGATGGATCGTGCTGAACGCTTTGAAACAAAAGCGGTGAACGATCGAGAGCTCTTGATGACAGGCCACTTGAACGACGGATATGGTAAGGATGGACTTATGTATGTCGGGCGATTGCGCGTAGCAGCGAAGGGCGGTTCTGTTAAAGCGGATGGCAACAAGCTGATTGTTACTGATGCCAACGAGGTAACTCTGTTTTTTGCAGCGGCCACGGATTATCGCGGCATTGCGGGTCGACAGTTATCCGACCCTTTGTCAGCAACAACGACTGATCTAGACAAGGCTGAAAAGAAAACATTCAAGAAACTGCGTGCGGCCCAGAAAGCTGATCATGAGGAATTATTCAACCGCGTCAGTTTAAGTCTGCCGACAACAAAGAATAGTTTGTTACCAACCGATCAACGTCTGGTCGGCTATAAAAGCGGGACACCTGATCCAGCATTTGAAGCGTTGTTTGCCAATATGGGGCGTTATCTTCTGATCAGTTCGTCCAGGCCGGGCGGGTTGCCTGCCAATCTGCAGGGGATCTGGGCCCAAGAGGTCCACACCCAGTGGAACGGCGACTACCACTTCAATATCAATACACAGATGAACTATTGGCCAGCACTGACTTGTAACCTAGTGGAGATGCAGGAACCAATGAACACCTTTATCGCGTCGCTGGTAGAACCGGGTTCAAAGACCGCTAAGGCCTACTATAATTCGCCCGGCTGGATCGCCCATCGTCTGACAAACATCTGGGGTTACACCGCACCGGCTGGTATGGATATCGGTGGGCCAGCATGGTTGTGCGAGCACCTTTGGGAGCAGTATGCGTTTACCATGGATAAGGCATTCTTGGCTAAAGTTTATCCAGTGATGAAGGGGAGCGTGGATTTTTACCTCTTTAATCTTTACGAGGAACCTGAAAACAAATGGCTGGTTACCGGTCCGTCCGCCTCACCTGAGACTGGTTTCATCCTTCCCGGCAAGAAGCGGGGAGGCGGAATTTGTCTCGGACCGACCATCGATATGCAGCAGTTGCGCGAACTCTTTGGAAATACTATACGAGCTGCCAAAATTCTTGGTGTTGATGAAGACCTACAGGAAGAACTAAAGGTCAAGCGACCCCGCCTAGCGCCGAACCAAATTGCGCCGGATGGGGTGCTTCAGGAATGGCTAAAACCCTATACTGAAAGGGAGCCAACTCACCGACATTGCTCTCCCTTATACGGACTTTATCCCTACTACGGAATTACCCCGGACGGGACACCAAAAATGGCAGAAGCCGCACGCAAACTTCTAGAGCGACGCGGTGCCGGCCAGAGCACGGGGTGGTCAAATGCGTGGAAGATTAACCTTTGGGCTCGCATGGGTGATTCCGTGAAGTCTTGGGAATTTGTTCACCGCATGGTAACTGATAACTGTTTTGACAATATGCTGAGCTTGTTTCGTCCGCTGAAGAAAGTGAATGAAAAAAAGCTTTTCCAGATCGAAGCCAACTTTGGGTACACATCCGGGGTTGTTGAGATGCTGTTACAGAGTCAGCCTCCAAGTGGAGAGATCGATGCTCAGCCGATTATTCGTATACTGCCAACTTTGCCAAAAGAGTGGCCTTCTGGTAAGGTGACTGGTCTGCTTGCTCGTGGTGGTTTCGAAGTGGATATTGAGTGGAAGGACGGCAAGCTTGTCGACTGCACTATCCATTCCCTACAAGGTCAGCCTTGCAAGGTGCGTTATGGCGATCGCGAAGAGGAGCTAAATCTGAAGAAGGGCAAGAGTCGGACGTTTTCTGTATCTGATTTTTAAATAAAAGCAGACATCAAGGGTACGAAAAACAAATAAGAATCTGAATAGAAAATGATCAAGACATCTAACTCCATAATTATCAGCATACTACTGTGTGCCTTTGTTTCTAAAGCTACTGCCGCACCGTCATTGAAAGGACTGAAACCCAACATCATCCTCGTTATGACGGATGATCAAGGTATGGGCGATCTCTCCTGCACGGGTAATGAAATAGTTAAAACTCCGAATATAGATGAGCTATATAAGCACTCGACTCGTTTTACGGATTTTCAAGTGAGCCCGACTTGCTCCCCAACTCGTGCGGCAATTATGAGTGGACGTTTACCGTTTGAAGTTGGCGTCAGTCATACTCTTATGCAACGCGACCGTTTGGCGCCAGCTGTTGTGACTTTCCCTCAAGCATTACAAAAGGCTGGCTACAAAACGGGATTGTTTGGTAAATGGCATTTGGGTGATGGAGATGCGTACTTGCCACAAAATAGAGGGTTTGATGAAGTGCTCATGCATGGCGCGGGCGGTATTGGACAATATGGTTTTGGTGACTTTAAAGAGAATGCGAAGAACAAGTATTTCGATAATGTGCTTTTGCATAACGACACGATTGTTAAGACTAAAGGCTTTTGTACGGATGTGTTTTTTAAAGCTGCTTTAAGTTGGATTAAAAAACAACAGAATGCGGAACAGAACTTTTTTGCCTATATCACTTTGAACGCTCCCCATGGACCATTGATTGCTCCGGAGAAATATAAAAAACGATTTATTGAAGAGGGGTATAATGAACCAACCGCGGCACGCTATGGTATGATAGAAAATATTGATGATAATATGGG